>DASTQT010000363.1:0-9726 GCA_035761605.1 Agromyces sp.
GCCGAGCTCGGCGACGAGGCCGGCGTGCTCGTGGTCGTCGACAACACCTTCGCGAGCCCGGCGCTGCAGCAGCCGATCGCGCTCGGCGGGCACGTGGTCGTGCACTCGACCACGAAGTACCTCGGCGGGCACTCCGATGGGGTCGGCGGCGCGCTCGTGTTCGCGGCCGGGCAGGAGGAGCTCGCCGAGGGCGTCGGGTTCACGCAGTTCGCCGCGGGGGCGGTCTCGGGGCCGTTCGACGCGTTCCTCACGACGCGCGGCATCAAGACGCTCGGCATCCGGATGGAGCGGCACAGCCGGAACGCCCTCGCCATCGCGCAGCGGCTCTCCGAGCATTCCGGCATCGCGCGCGTGCTCTACCCCGGACTCGAGTCGCACCCCGGCCACGCGCTCGCGGCGCGGCAGATGTCCGGCTTCGGCGGCATGGTCTCGATCGACCTCGCGGGCGGCGCCGAGGCGGCGCGTCGGTTCGCGGAGTCGACGGAGCTGTTCCAGTTGGCCGAGTCGCTCGGCGGCGTGGAGTCGCTCGTGAACTACCCGTCGGAGATGACGCACGCCTCGGTGAAGGGTACCGAGGCCGAGGTGCCCGAGTCGATCGTGCGCCTCTCGGTCGGCATCGAGGACGTCGACGACCTGCTCGCCGACATCGACCAGGCGCTGGCCCGCCTGTAGCCTGCGCGGCTCCTCGCCCCGCGCTCGGGGGGAGAATGGAGGGGTAGGCGCGCGGCGCCGTCACCGCCGCCCGGGAGGTGGTCCCGATGAGCACTGCCCTCATCGTCACCCTGGTCATCGTCGGTGTCCTCGCGATCGTGCTCTTCTTCATGTCGGTGCGGATCGTGAAGCAGTACGAGCGTGGCGTGGTGCTGCGGTTCGGCCGGCTGCACGGCGTGCGGGAGCCCGGCATCCGGTTCATCATCCCGATCGTCGACGTGATGACGAAGGTGTCCCTGCGCATCGTGACCCTGCCGATCCAGTCGCAGGGCATCATCACCAAGGACAACGTCAGCGTCGGCGTCTCGGCGGTGGCCTACTACCGGGTCGTCGACGCCGTGAAGTCGGTCATCGCGATCGAGAACGTGAAGTCGGCGATCGACCAGATCGCCCAGACCACGCTGCGCAAGGTGATCGGACAGCACCACCTCGACGAGGCGCTCTCCGAGACGGCGACGCTCAATGCGAACATCCGCGAGATCCTCGACGTCACGACCGCCGACTGGGGCGTCCAGGTGACCCTCGTGGAGCTGAAGGACATCCTGCTGCCCGATTCGATGAAGCGCGCGATGGCCAAGCAGGCCGAGGCCGAGCGCGAGAAGCGGGCGAAGATCATCGCCGCCGAGGGCGAGGCCCTCGCCGCGACCCAGCTCGGCGTCGCGTCGGACACGATGATGTCCCATCCGCTCGCCCTGCAGCTGCGCACGCTCCAGACGCTCGTCGAGGTCGGGGTCGACAAGAACACGCTCGTGGTGGTGCCGGCGCCGCTGATGAGCTCGATCGGCGAGCTCGCGTCGTTCCTCGACCGCGAGGCGGCGGTCGCGCAGGTCCGCGGGCACTGAGCGACAATGGCAGGATGTCGCGCAACGGTGTCATGACTGCCAGCGCGCGAGGTCGGTGGCATCCGGCACGATGAACGGGTGAGTTCGAGAACACTGGATGCCGCGCCATCCGTCGACGTCGCCACCGGGCACCACGGGCGCCTCGGGCTCGTGCAGGGCACGGCCCTGTACATCGCGAGCGTGCTCGGCACCGGCATCCTCGTGCTGCCCGGACTCGCCGCCCAGGCGGCCGGCCCGGCGTCGATCGTCGCGGTCGCGGCCGTGCTGCTGCTCTCGATTCCGCTCGCGGGCACCTTCGCTGCGCTCGCCTCCCGCTTCCCCGACGCCGGCGGCGTCGCGAGCTTCGTCCGCCGTGCGCTCGGCCCGACGGCCGCCCGCATGACGGGGTACTGGTTCTTCTTCGGGGTGTGCGTCGGGGCGCCCGTCGTCGCGATCCTCGGCGGCGAGTACGTCGTCGCGGTGCTCGGCGTCGATCGCGCGGCCGTGCCGATCATCGGCTTCGCCGTCTTCCTTCCGCCGTTCATCGCGAACTGGTTCGGCGTGCGCGTCGCCGGCTGGGTGCAGTTCGTGCTGACCGGGCTCCTGCTCACCGTCGTCGTGGGCGTCGTCGCCGTGACCTTCCCCGCCGCGGATCCCGCGAACTTCACGCCGTTCCTCCCGAACGGGTGGGCCGGGGTCGGCGTCGCGGTCAGCCTGTTCGTCTGGGCGTTCGCCGGCTGGGAGGTCGGCACGCACATCGCGGGCGAGTTCCGCGACCCGAGGCGCACCATCCCGCTGGCCACCGCGATCGCGATCGTCATCGTCGGAGTCGGCTACCTCGCCCTGCAGTTCGTCACGGTGGCGGTGCTCGGCGAGCGGGCCGGGGCGAGCCAGGTGCCGCTGCTCGATCTCGTCGAGACCACGGCGCCGGGCATCGGGTCGGTCCTCGTCGCGATCGTCGCCGCGATCGTCACGGTCGGGGTCGTCAACGCCTACCTGCCGGCGTTCGGCAAGCTCGGCGCCGCGCTCGGCCGCGACGGCGACCTGCCCCGCTACCTCGCGAAGGGCGCGGCCGACGGCGAGGTGCCGCGCCGCGCGCTCGCCCTGACCGGCGTGCTCATCACCGTGTACTTCGGCCTGATGCTGATGAACGACCTCGACCTGACGGGGTTCATCCTCATCCACACGAGCAACATGGTCGCGATCTACGCCGCAGGCATGCTCGCCGCTACGCTCCTGCTCCGCCGCTGGAGCCTCGGCTGGTGGCTCGCCGTCGTGGCCACGATCATGACCGCCGGCCTGCTCGTGCTCGCGTGGTCCAACCTCGTCGTGCCGCTCGTGCTCGCGATCGCCGCCGTGCTCGTCACGGTGATCCGCCGCGTGCGTCGCAGGCGAACGGCGGACGCGGCCGCTCGTCGGCCCATTCTCGCCACCACCCCCCGACAGGAGCACAGTTGACCGAGTACCGCGCCGTCTTCGATGCCGAGATCGACTTCGTGAACGGAGGCGGGTTGCAGGCGCAGGGCTTCCGCCTCGACCTGCCGTCGGCCGACCTCACCGAGTCGCAGATCGGCGAACTCCTCGTGCGTCATCTCGGGCTCGCGCTGGTGGGGCGCGTCGCGCTCTCGAGGCTGGAGATCGTCGAGGAGGCGCACAAGGGGTCGCGGGGCGTCGGCGGTGCTGCAGCGGAGGCCGCGGCATCCGCCGTCCCGACGACCACGCATGGCGAGCTCGTCGACCTGAGCCACCCCATCCGCGCCGGGCTCGTCACGTATCCCGGCATCCCCGCACCGACGATCACCCCGCACCTCACCCGCGAGGCGTCGCGCGAACACTACGCGCCGGGCACCGAGTTCGCCATCGACCTCATCACCATGGCGGGCAACACGGGCACCTACCTCGACAGTCCGTACCACCGCTACGCCGAGGGCGGCGATCTCGCGAGCCTCGACCTCGCGACGCTCGTGGGTGTGCGCGCCGAGGTGTTCCACCTCACGGATGCCGCGAACCGCGGCATCCCCGCCGAGGTGTTCCTCGATCGCGACCTCGCCGGAGCAGCAGTCCTGCTGCACACCGGCTGGAGCCGGCACTTCGGCACGCCGGCGTACGCCCAGGGCGCGCCCTTCCTCACCGAGGCCGGCGCTCGACACCTCGCCGACGCGGGGGTCGCGCTGGTCGGGATCGACTCGCTCAACATCGACGACACCGAGTCGGGCGGGGAGCGTCCCGCGCACTCGATCCTCCTCGCCGCGGGCGTGCACGTCGTCGAGCACCTGACGGCGCTCGACCGGTTGCCCGCGCGCGGGGCGCGGTTCACCGCCGTCCCGCCCCGGATCGAGGCGTTCGGCACGTTCCCCGTGCGCGCGTTCGCCGAGCTTCCGGTCGCACGCGCCGGCGGGTAGTCGACGGTCCTTCGGCGGCCGCTGCCCGCATACGCGGCATCCGCTTCACTGCCGAACCGCTGGGGATCGCGCGTCGCTGCTGGCCTGCGCGGGCGGTTCCGGGTGAGGATGGTTCCCATGACCGCCCACGCGTACGCGCTCGCCGACGGCAACACGATCCCCGCGATCGGACTGGGCACGTACGGGCTGAACGACCAGAGCGGCGTGGATGCCATCGTCTCCGCCATCCACGACGGCTATCGGCTCATCGACACGGCCTACAACTACGGCAACGAGGAGGTCGTCGCCGAGGCGATCCGGCGTTCCGAGGTCGACCGGAGCGACCTCTTCGTCACGACGAAGCTGCCCGGACGTCACCACGGCACCGAGGAGACCCTCGCGAGCTTCGAGCAGTCGCGCCGGCGGCTCGACCTCGACTGGGTCGACCTGTACCTCATCCACTGGCCGAACCCGAGACGCGACCGGTACGTCGACAGCTGGCGCTCGATGATCAAGCTCAAGGAGCGGGGCGTCGTGCGCTCCATCGGCGTGTCGAACTTCACGCCCGCGATGCTCGACCGGCTCGACGCCGAGACCGGGTTGATGCCCGTGGTCAACCAGGTCGAACTGCACCCGTACTTCCCGCAGGCCGAGCTGCGCGCCTACCACGCCGAGCACTCCATCCGCACCGAGAGCTGGAGCCCGCTCGCCAAGCGGACCGAGCTCCTGGCCGAGCCCGTGATCGGCGAGGTCGCCGCGCGGCACAGCGCGTCGCCGGCGCAGATCGTGCTCGCGTGGCACCTCGCGCTCGGCGCCGTGCCGATCCCGAAGTCGGCCGACGCCGAGCGGCGCCGGCAGAACCTCGACGTGTTCGACATCGAGCTCGAGCCGGCCGAGGTCGAGGCGATCTCCGGGCTCGAGCGCGGTCGGCTCTGGGGCGCCGACCCCGACGTGCACGAGGAGCTGTAGCGCCGTCGGTCCTGAGCCGTCGCGACGTCGTCCGCTTCTCGCCGATCGGTGGCCGGATCGACGGCGGCGGATGTCGCGGGGCCGTCGTAGGCTCGATCGGGTGAGCGACCGCACCACCCCCGCACCGTCCGAGGCCGTCGACGCCCCGGTCGGGGGCCCCCTGGCCTTGCCGTGGCGGTGGCTGTCGCTCGGCATGTTCGCGCTGATCTTCCTCGCGGCGTTCGAGGTGCTCGCCGTGACGACCGTCATGCCGTTGGTCGCGGAAGACCTCGACGGCGAGAACCTGTACGCGCTCGCATTCTCGGTGCCGCTCGCCGCGGGCGTGGTCGGCATGGTCGTCGCCGGCAACTGGAGCGACCGTGCGGGGCCCCTGCCGCCGCTGCTCGCCGCCGGCGTGCTGTTCGTGGTCGGCCTCGTGATCGCGGGTCTGGCTCCGAACATGCCCGTGCTGGTGCTCGGCCGGCTCGTGCACGGCATCGGCGGCGCCGCGGTGATCGTGCCGCTCTACGTGATCGTCGCGCGCGTCTACCCCGAATCCGTGCGTTCGCGCGTGTTCGCGGGGTTCGCTGCGGCCTGGGTCATCCCGTCGATCGTCGGGCCAGCCGTGGCGGGGTTCGTCGCCGAGCAGCTCGACTGGCGCTGGGTGTTCCTCGGCGTCATCGCCCTCGTGCTGCCGGCGGGCGCGATGATGCTCGTGCCGCTCCTGCGTGTGCTCGACCGCGTGCAGGGCGACCCGACGGTCGTGTGGAGCGGCTCGCGCCTCGCCTGGTCGGTGCTCGCCGCGGTCGCGGCGCTCGGCGTGAGCCTCGCGAAGGAGCTGCCCGAGCCGTGGCGGTGGGTGGTCGCGGTCGTCGCGATCGCGGTCACCGTCGTCGCGGTGCGCCCGCTGTTGCCGCCCGGCACGTTGCGGGCCGCACGCGGCATGCCCGCGACCGTGCTGATGCGTGCGATCGTCGCCGGCGCGTTCTTCGGCAGCGAGATCTACCTGCCGTACTTCCTGATCGACCGCTACGAGTTCTCGCCGAGCCTCGCGGGCGCCGTGCTCACGGGTGCAGGCGTCTCGTGGGCTGCCGCGTCCTGGCTGCAGGGCCGCCTCGGCGACCGCATCTCGAACACCGACGTGGTCCGGATCGGCGCCGTCGTGCTCGCCCTGTCGCTCGTGGCCGTGCTCGCCGTCGCGGCGTTCGGGCTGCCCCCCGCCGTGGCGTTCGTCGCGTGGACGATCTGCGGCGCCGCCATGGGCTTCATGTACCCCCGGTTCTCGGTGTCGGTGCTCGAGCAGTCGCCGCAGGAGGCGCAGGGCTTCAACAGCGCCGCCCTGACGATCGGGGAGTCGCTCGGCGCGGCGGTCGCGCTCGCCATCACGGCGCTCGTCGCGAGCGTCGTCGGTCCCGGGGCGTTCACGGCCGAGTTCCTCGTGACCGTGGCGATCGCGCTCGTCGGCGTCATGCTCGCCTCGCGGGTCCGGCCCGAGAAGTGACGGATGTGACCGTCACATTGTGACGGTCACATTCACCCCGCGGACGTGCATAATGGTCGCGGCGGCATGTGTGACCGTGAACATGCCGAGATCGATCGAGGTCACCGTGCCAGAGCAGACGCAGGAGTCCACGCGAGGGCGTGCGCCCAGCATCCGCGACGTCGCGCGCCTGGCCGGGGTGTCGCACCAGACCGTCTCCCGCGTGCTGAACCAGCACCCGAGCATCCGTCCCGAGACCAAGCAGCGCGTGCTCGACGTGATGGCCGAGCTCCAGTACAAGCCCAACCGTGCGGCACGGGCACTCGTGACCAGCCGGTCGCGCACGATCGGCATCCTCTCGGCCTCGAGCACGCACTACGGGCCCGCGTCGAGCATCGCCGCGATCGAGTCGGCCGCGCGCGCGGCGGGCTACTGGGTCAGCACGGCGAACATCGAATCCGGCGACGCCGGGTCGATCGCCGACGGGCTCGCGCACCTGGCGGCGCAGGGCATCGAGGGGCTCGTGGTCATCGCGCCGCAGGTGCGCGTGTTCGACACCCTCGCCCAGCTGTCGATCGACGTGCCGTACGTGTCGCTGCAGTCCACGGGCCGCGACCCGGACCATGCCCTGTCGGTGGACCAGATCGCGGGCGCCCGCCTCGCGACGAGGCACCTGATCGAGCAGGGCCACCGGCAGATCTACCACCTGACCGGGCCTCGGGACTGGATCGAGGCGGAGGCGCGGATGCGCGGATTCCTCGATGAGATGGGCGCCCAGGACGTGCCGACGACCGCCCCGATCCTCGGCGACTGGACGGCCGACTTCGGCTACCACGCCGGCCGCGAGCTGCTCACCGTGCGGGACTTCACCGCGATCTTCGCCTCGAACGACCAGATGGCGCTCGGGGTCATGCACGCGGTGCGCGATGCCGGACTCGAGATCCCGCGCGACGTCTCGGTCGTGGGGTTCGACGACATCCCCGAGGCAGCGCACTTCTGGCCGCCGCTGACGACCGTGCGTCAGGACTTCGCCGAGCTCGGTCGACGGTGCGTGGCGCTCCTGCTCGGCGATCTCGACCCGTCGGCGCCCGAGTACCGCGGGACGATCGTGCCCGAGCTCATCATCCGCGGCTCGGTCGGGGCGCCGGCGTTCTGAGCCTCGCGGGGCACCTGGACGGGGTCGCACCGGGCGCGTTACCGTTCCGTGACCTTCGACGAGTTGACAGGCTCGGCTCGAATGTGGCTAACATGTGAACCGCCATGTGAACGGTCACATCAGCCGGCACACGGAACAGGAACCACCGCCGTCCCCGACGGCCCGCGCCATACGACGAGGGAGTCCCGCGTGACCAGCTTCGGCCCGCAGATCGAGGTCGCCATCGCGCGGGTGCGTGCTGATGTGGCCCGGCTGCACGGTGAGCTGACCCGCTACGGGCTGGTCGTCTGGACGGGTGGCAACGTCTCGGGCCGGGTGCCCGGCGCCGACCTGTTCGTGATCAAGCCGTCGGGCGTCTCGTACGACGACCTCGCGCCCGAGAACATGATCCTCTGCGACCTCGACGGCAACGTGATCCCGGGCACGCCGGGTTCGGAGCGCAGCCCGTCGAGCGACACGGCGGCGCACGCCTACGTGTACCGGCACATGTCCGACGTCGGCGGCGTCGTGCACACCCACTCGACCTACGCGACGGCGTGGGCCGCGCGCGGTGAGGAGATCCCGTGCGCGATCACGGCGATGGCCGATGAGTTCGGCGGCCCCATCCCGGTGGGCCCGTTCGCGATCATCGGCGACGACTCGATCGGCCGCGGCGTCGTCGACACCCTGACCGGCCATCGCAGCCGTGCGGTGCTCATGCAGAACCACGGGCCGTTCACGGTCGGGGCGAGCGCCAAGGACGCGGTCAAGGCGGCAGTGATGGTCGAGGACGTGGCCCGCACGGTGCACCTCGCGCGCGAGCAGGGCGAGCTGATCCCGATCCCGCAGGACGCCATCGACCGGTTGTACGACCGGTACCAGAACGTGTACGGACAGGCGACGGACGCCCGACGTACCGCCCACAACTGAACAGCTTGCGGCACCCGCGGTCCCGAACGGATGCCGCAGGGAAGTCGGTCGTCATGGACGAGGCCGGCTTTTCGAAACGTCACCAAGACGACGACGTCCATGACCACACAGTGAAAGGACACACCGTGAACAGCACGAAGAAGGTGCTCCTCGCCACCCTGGCGGCCGGTTCGATGCTCGCGCTCGCCGCGTGCTCGGGCGGCGCCGGCGGCGACGGAGGGGGCGACGGCGGCCTCATCGGCGTCGCGATGCCGACGAAGAGCTCCGAGCGCTGGATCCAGGACGGCGATGCCGTCAAGGAGCAGCTCGAGGAGCAGGGCTTCAGCGTCGACCTCCAGTACGCCGAGGACGACATCCCCACGCAGGTCTCGCAGGTCGAGAACATGATCACCAAGGGCGCCGAGGCCCTGATCATCGCCGCGATCGACGGCACGACCCTGTCGGAGGTCCTCCAGACCGCCGCCGATGCGGACATCCCCGTCATCGCCTACGACCGCCTCATCCGCGAGTCCGAGAACGTCGACTACTACGCCTCGTTCGACAACTTCGTCGTCGGCCAGCAGCAGGCGTGGTCGGTGCTCAACGGCCTCGGCCTCACCGAGCTCGACGGCACGCCGATCGACGGTGCGCCCGCCGGTCCGTTCAACATCGAGCTCTTCGCCGGCTCGCTCGACGACAACAACGCCTTCTTCTTCTTCGACGGAGCGATGTCCGAGCTCCAGCCGCTCATCGACGACGGCACGCTGGTCGTGAAGTCGGGCCAGACCGACATCGAGCAGGTCGCGACGCTCCGCTGGGACGGCGAGACCGCGCAGAGCCGCATGGAGGACATCCTCACGGCGGACTACTCCGACGGCTCGCAGGTCAACGCGGTGCTCTCGCCGTACGACGGCATCTCGCGCGGCATCATCTCGGCCCTCACCGACGCCGGCTACTCGGTCGGCGACGAGTGGCCGATCATCTCCGGCCAGGACGCCGAGCTCGACTCGGTCAAGGCGATCAACTCCGGTGAGCAGTACGCGACCATCTTCAAGGACACCCGCGACCTCGCGACCGTGGCCGTGGACATGGCGACCGCGCTGCTCGAGGGCGAGGAGCCCGAGGTCAACAACACCGAGGACTACGACAACGGCGTGAAGGTCGTGCCGTCGTACCTCCTCGACCCGGTGATCGTCGTGAAGGACAACATCACCGAGGTCCTGGTCGACAGCGGCTACTGGACCGAAGAGGAAATCAACGGCTGATTCGCCGCTGAGCCGAATCGGATGACGCGATCCCGCGTGTCGGGACCTGGGACGGGAGTACTCTCGCCTCAGGTCC
>DASTQT010000364.1:0-2921 GCA_035761605.1 Agromyces sp.
GAACCGGATGCGCCGCAGTGGGATGCCGTGGTCGGCGAGCGCTTCATCGCGGCCGTCGCCGCGCCGGCCCGCGACCGGGTGCTGAGCGCGCTCGCCGAAGCGGCGTCGGCGGACGGGATGGAGCTCGAGGACCTCGTCGCGCGCATCCCGATCGGCCCGCAGGGCGCCGACGACTTCGCGCTGGTGTGGTGGCCCGAGTCCGGCGACCCGATCACGGCGATCGTCCGCGGCGACGCCGTCGTCGACCTCGCCTCGCCGGGCGGTGCCAGGCGCCTGGATTCGCGCGGCATCACCCCCTGGCATCTCGCCGAGTTCACCGCCGTGACCCGGCTCCGCATCGCCGGTCACGCATCCTCGCTCGAGGCGGTCCGTCAGGCCGGGTTGCGGGGCGACCCGGTGCCCTCGAGGCGCGCGTCGTTCCGCGCGGCGGCGGTGGAATGGTCATGGCGCGAGATGCCGTCGGGTCCGGGCCCGATCGCCGGCGACCCCGACGTCGACACGGTGATCGCCGCGGGGCGACCGCCGTCCGGCGGACCCCGGCCCGGAGCGGCCGACGCACTCCCGAGCATGCACGGCCCGTCGACCGTCCCCATCCGGATCGTGGTCGACGACACCGTCCGCTACGTCCGCGGCGATGCCGCCGAGGCCGACACGGTGATCTCGGCGGGCGTGCGCGGGCGCGGCGACCGCGATGCCGACGCGGTCGACGCCGATGCACGAGCGGATGCCGCGGCATCCGTCGACCGGTCGTTCGCCGTGGCACGGTACCGGGTCGACGGCGGCGAGCCCGCGCCGATCGACGTCCCCGTCTACATCGGACGGAACCCGAGCCCTCCGCGCGTGGCGATGGGACCGGTGTCGCTCGTGCGGGCCGACTCGCCGACCGGCGTCGTCTCCTCGACGCACCTCGAGCTGCGCGCCGAGGGCCGCCGGCTCGTCGCGACCGACCTGCGCTCCACGAACGGCACGGTCGTGCGCTCGGCGTCGGGGGTGCGCCGGCTCCGACCCGGCGAGTCGGTGGTGGTGACGCCCGGCACGGCACTCGAGCTCGGAGGGGAGACGGTCGTGGAGATCCTCCCCGCCGTCGAGGACATCGACGCGACATCCGGCAACGGACAGGGGGAGACCACGTGACGCAGATCGGCAACGGCAACAGCCGGCACGCCGTGACCCTGCCGGACGGCACCGAGGTCACGCTCTCGTGGGCGGCGGCGACCGACACGGGACTGCGCCGCGCGGTCAACGAGGACAGCTTCGTCGCCCAGGCTCCCGTGTTCGCCGTTGCCGACGGCATGGGCGGGCACGCGGCGGGCGACTTCGCGAGCGCCGCCGTCGTGACGCGCCTCGCCGAGCACGGCGGCAAGCCCGCGATCGGCACGGCCGACATCGACGCGTCGCTCCGGCTCGCCGTGCAGGACATGGGTCGCGGTGCGGGCGTGACCGACGAGGGCAGCGGCACGACCGTCACCGGCGCGGCGCTCGGCGTCATCGGCGACGAGCCCGCGTGGATCGTGTTCAACATCGGCGACTCCCGCGTGTACCGGCTCGTGGGCGGCGTGCTGGAGCAGCTCACCGTCGACCACTCGATCGTCCAGGAACTCGTCGACGCCGGGCAGATCACGCGCGAGGAGGCCGACACGCACCCGCACTCGAACGTCATCACGCGGGCCGTCGGTTTCCACGAAGCGCCGATCCCCGACTACCGCGCCATCGCGCTCGAGGAGGGCATGCGGCTGCTCGTCTGCTCCGACGGGCTCACGAAGGAGCTCACGGCGTACGGCATCCGCCACTTCCTGATCTCCGGCCGCCGGCCCGAGCAGGCGGTGCACCAGCTCGTCGAGGCCGCCGTCGGCAACGGCGGCCGCGACAACGTCACGGTCGTCGTGGTCGACGTGCTGCGTGTCGTCCGGCGCAGTCGGGAGGAGGCCGGCGAGGCCTGAGACCGCGTCCGCCGCGGGCCGCGGCCCCACTTGGGGACGGCCTGCGTGCGCGGCGTCCGACGACCCTACAATTGGGGGCGGTGCGCCCCATCCCCGAGGACACCGAGGACGCTGGGAGGAACGTGTCGAGGCGACTGCCGTCAACGCCGCCGAACCTGCCCGGCTTCTCGTTCATCCGCGTGCTCGGATCGGGCGGGTTCGCCGACGTGTTCCTCTACGAGCAGAACATGCCCCGCCGGCTCGTCGCCGTGAAGGTCCTCCTCGCCGAGGTCGTCAACGACGAGGTGCGCCAGATGTTCCAGGCCGAGGCGAACCTGATGGCGCAGTTGTCGAGCCATCCGTCGATCCTCACGGTCTACCAGGCGAGCGTGGCGGCCGATGGGCGACCGTACCTCGTCATGGAGTACTGCTCCGCGACGCTCGGGCAGCGCTACCGCGCGGTGCAGCTGCCGATCGCCGAGGTCCTCTCGATCGGCGTCCGGATCGCGAGCGCGGTCGAGACCGCTCATCGCCAGGGCGTGCTGCACCGTGACATCAAGCCCTCGAACATCCTCACGACCGCGTACGGCCACCCCGTGCTCTCCGACTTCGGGATCGCCTCGACCCTCGGACAGGCCGAGACCAGCGAGGCCGTCGGCCTCTCCATCCCGTGGTCGGCCCCCGAGGTGCTGCTCGACGAGGTCGCGGGCACGGTCGCCAGCGAGGTCTGGTCGCTCGGGGCCACGGTCTACTCGCTCCTCGCCGGGCGGAGCCCGTTCGAGGTGCCCGGCGGCGACAACGGCACCATGGCGCTCGTCGCGAGGATCGAGAAGGCGAAGCTGTCGCCCACCGGGCGCGCCGACGTGCCGGCGAGCCTCGAGGCGGTGCTCGCCCGGGCGATGTCGAAGCGGCCGACGTCGCGGCAGTCGAGCGCGCTCGAGTTCATCCGCGACCTCCAGGCCGTGGAGGAGGAACTGGCGCTGCCCCAGACGCCCCTCGAGG
>DASTQT010000365.1:0-4373 GCA_035761605.1 Agromyces sp.
GGCCGGCGCCGTGGCGGGGCTGCTGGTGCTCGCGGCGGGCATCGCCGTGCTCGCGGCAGGCGGGGCTCGGATGCCGCGGCGTACGCTTCGGGTGACCGCGGCGGATGGCGGCGGCGCGGCGTAGCGTCGCCGCCATGGACGTCATCCTCATCCCCGGATTCTGGCTCGACGCGAACTCGTGGAGCGAGGTGACGCCGGCGCTCGAGAGCGCCGGGCACCGGCTGCACGCGGTCACCCTCCCGGGCCTCGAGTCCGTCGACGCTCCGCGCGCGGGCATCGGGCTCGACGACCACGTCGACGCGGTGCTGCGCCTCGTCGACGGCATCGACGGACCGGTCGTGCTCGTCGGGCATTCGGGCGGCGGCACGATCGCCCAGGCGGTCTCCGATCGCCGGCCCGATCGCGTCGCGCGCGTGATCTATGTCGACGCGGCGCCGATGAGCGACGGCGACTGCATCAACGACCAGCTGCCCGTCGTGGGCGACGAGATCCCGCTGCCCGAGTGGTCGGTGTTCGGTGACGGCATGCTCACCGACCTCGACGACGAGCACCGCCGCCGGTTCCGCGAGCGGTCCATCCCCGAGCCCGCGGCCGTCGCCTCCGACCCGTTGCGCCTCACCGACGAGCGGCGGCGCGACGTGCCGACGACGATCGTCACGAGCGAGTACCCCGCCTCCCAACTGCAGGAGTGGGTGGCCGGCGGCGCACCGTTCGTGCGCGAGCTCGCCGCGATGCGGAGCGTCGACTACGTCGACCTCCCGACCGGGCACTGGCCGCAGTTCACGCGGCCGGCCGAGCTCGGCCGGATCCTCGTCGACGAGATCGCGCGCTGACGGCGGCGGGGCGCCGGGTCAGAGCTGGTCGCCGCTCACGCTGAACGTGTCGCAGACCCCGACGCCCTGCTCGTAGCCCGCCTCGAACCAGCGGACGCGCTGCTCGCTCGTGCCGTGCGTGAACTGGTGCGGCGTCACCTGCCCCTGCGTGGCCTCCTGGATCCGGTCGTCGCCCACGGCGGCCGCTGCGCTCAGCGCCGCGGTGTACTCCTCGCGCGTGATGGGCTGGAGGAACGGCACGCCCTCGGGGTCCTCGGTCGTCGAGGCCGCGCCGGCCCAGGCGCCCGCGAAGCAGTCGGCCTGCAGTTCGACGCGCACGGCGTTCGACGTCGGCCCGGTCTGCCCGTCGCGCGTCGATTCGAGGACGCCGGCGATGTTCTGCACGTGGTGCCCCCACTCGTGCGCGACCACGTACATCTCGGCCAGCGGCCCGCTCTCGGCGCCGAAGCGCTGCTCGAGCTGGTCGTAGAACGATGTGTCGATGTAGATCGTCTGGTCGGGCGGGCAGTAGAACGGCCCGGTGGCCGACGACGCGTTCCCGCAGCCCGTCGCGACCGACTGGCTGAACAGGATGAGGTCCTGCGGACCGACGTAGTCGAGCCCGATCTGCGGTCCGGCCTCGACCCAGTAGTCCTCGAGGGAGGCGGTCGCGCCCTTCATCCGGCAGTCGATGCGCTCGTTCGCGTCCTGTCCGGTCTGGCACTCCGTCAGCGCGGAGTCCGGCCCCGCCGGCTCCGACTGTCCTCCACCGAGGAATCCCGTCAGGTCGACCCCCAGCAGCTGCGAGATCAGCACCAACGCGATTGCGCCGAGCCCGCCGCCGACCGCGATGCCGGTCGTGCGGCCGCGCCGCGAGGTCTTGCCGCCGCTGATGTCCGAGTCCGGGTTGAACGTCATGACCCGACGTTACTCCGCGCCGACATCGCGGGCATCCGCCTTCCGTTCGAACGCGCCGGGCGCTACCCTTCCCGGCCCTCGCGCCTCACGGAGTCGGACTCGTCCTCGTCCGCATCACCCTCGTCGGCGTCTTCGTCGTCTTCGTCTTCGTCGTCGTCCTCGTCGTCGTCGTCGTCGTCGTCGTCGTCGTCGTCGTCGTCTTCGTCTTCGTCTTCGTCGGCGTCATCATCGTCGTCGTCATCGGCGCCGTCGTCATCGTCGTCGTCATCGGCGTCGTCGTCATCGTCGCCGTCATCGCCGCGATCGTCATCGTCGCCGTCGTCATCAGCGCCGTCGTCGTCGACCTCGTCCGCCCGCAGGTCGGCCGCCTCAGCGGCATCCCTTTCAGACGAGTCCTCCGCGTCGACCTCCTCCTCGTCGACGTCCGCTTCGGCGACCTCCGCCTCGGCCGGCTCGTCGGACGTGTCGGCATCGCCGACCGGAGCCGCGACGCCGGCTCCCTCGCCCTCGCCGTCGCCCGCGTCCTCCTCCTCGAGCCTGGCGAACCGGTCCGTCGCGGAGATCAGCGCATCCAGGATCCCGGGCTCGTCGAACGCGTGCCCGGCGTCGTCGATGATGCGCAGGTCGGCCTCGGGCCAGGCCCGGTGCAGGTCCCACGCGGTCATCATCGGCGTGCACATGTCGTAGCGGCCCTGCACGATGACGGTGGGGATGTCGCGGAGCCGGTGCGCGTCGCGGATGAGCTGGCCCTCGTCCCACCAGCCGCCGTGGCGGAAGTAGTGGTTCTCGATGCGGGCGAACGCGGTCGCGTACTCGGGCGCGGTGAACCGCGCGATGGTCTCGGCCTCGGGCAGCAGCGTGATGGTCGAGGACTCCCAGCGCGACCACGCGATCGCGGCAGCCTGGTGCACGGCAGGGTCGGGGTCGGACAGCAGCCGGTGGTACGCATCGATGAGGTGGGCGCGCTCGCCCACCGGGACGGGCGCGAGGAAGTCCTCCCAGAGGTCGGGGAAGATCGCCGAGGCGCCGCCCTCGTAGAACCAGTCGAGTTCCTGCCGCCGGAGCGTGAAGATGCCGCGCAGCACCAGCTCGGTCACCCGTTCGGGATGCGTCTCGGCGTACGCGAGTGCGAGCGCGCTGCCCCAGGAGCCGCCGAAGACCTGCCAGCGGTCGATGCCGAGGTGTGCGCGGAGCCGCTCCATGTCGGCGACGAGGTGCCAGGTGGTGTTCGCCGAAAGGTCGGCGTCGGGCTCGGACGCGTGCGGGATCGAGAAGCCGCAGCCGCGCTGGTCGAACAGCACGATCCGATACTTCGACGGGTCGAACAGCCGCCGGTGGGTCGGCGTGGTGCCGCCGCCGGGTCCGCCGTGGAGGAACACCACGGGCTTGCCCTCGCGGTTGCCGGAGACCTCCCAGTAGATGTGCTGGCCGTCCCCGACATCGAGCATGCCCGTCTCGAGCGGCTCGATCTCCGGATACAGATCCCTCATGGCATCCCCTCTGCGTTCGCGCCCCCTTGCCAGCACACGCTATCGACGGCCGGATGTCGCGGGGCGGCGGCGCGCCGCCGCGGGGTCGGCGGGCGGCGGCATCCGGTTCGGCGCACTCACAGGCGCGCGGCCTACCGTGCCGCCATGCGACCGGTTCCGGATCCCCCCGGCCCTGGGCAGGAGTCCGTCTGGGACTACCCCAGGCCGCCGCGCCTCGAACACGTCGACGCGCGCGTGACGATCGAGCTCGGCGGCCGACGCGTGGTCGACACGCGTGATGTGGTGCGCGTCCTCGAGACGAGCCATCCGCCCGTCTACTACCTGCCGATCGCAGCGTTCGCCGACGGCGCGCTGTCGCCGGCTGCCGGCGCGTCGTACTGCGAGTTCAAGGGCGCCGCGCGGTATCTCAGCGTGCACGGTGGCGGCCGGACGGCGGCGCGAGCGGCGTGGAACTACCCGCACCCGTCGCCCGGATTCGAGGAGCTGCGCGACCGCGTCGCCGTCTACGCCGGCCCGATGGACGCGTGCACGGTCGACGGCGAGCACGTCGTGCCGCAGCCGGGCTCGTTCTATGGGGGCTGGATCACCTCGCGCGTGGCCGGGCCGTTCAAGGGCGCCCCGGGCAGCACGGGGTGGTGACGGCGCCGGATGCCACGGCTCGGCGCCCGGCGTAGGCTCGGCCCATGAGCCGCACACCGGTCACCATCACGATCACCGGCGCCGGGGGGCAGATCGGCTACGCGCTGCTGTTCCGCATCGCCTCGGGCGCCATGCTCGGGCCGGACACGCCCGTGCGCCTGCACCTGCTGGAGATCCCGCAGGGGCTGCGCGCCGCCGAGGGTGCCGCGCTCGAGCTGCACGACTCGGCGTTCCCGCTGCTCACGCACGTTGAGATCACCGACGATCCCGCAGCCGCGTTCCGCGGCGCGAACCTGGCGCTGCTCGTCGGCGCGCGGCCGCGCACGGCGGGCATGGAGCGCGGCGACCTGCTCCAGGCGAACGCCGTCATCTTCGGCCCCCAGGGGCGCGCGATCAACGATCACGCGGCCGACGACATCCGCGTGGTCGTGGTCGGCAACCCGGCCAACACGAACGCGCTCATCGCGGCGTCGAACGCGCCCGACGTGCCGAAGGACCGCTTCACGGCGCTCAC
>DASTQT010000366.1:0-4704 GCA_035761605.1 Agromyces sp.
TCGCGGCATCGCTCATCATCATCGTGGAGAAGGTGATCTTCCCCCGGCAGGACGCCGCCTGAGCCGGATGCCGCGTCAGAACCAGATGCTCAGGTGCGGCGTCCGCGTCGACGCGAACATGCGGTCGGCCAGCTCGAGCGCGCCGGGCGACGCCTCGGTGATGCGGCCCGCGCGTGCGAGGACCGACGGACGCACGCCGCCGAGGTAGATCGACGCGAGGTCGCGCACGTGCAGGCGGATCGAGCGCGGGGCCGCGGCGCGCGACACCGCCCGGGAACCGGCCGGCTCGCCGTCCGAGGCGCGGGCACGCGACCGCTCGCGCTTGGGCGCCGGGTCGGTCGCCTGTCCGTCGGGGCGCGGCGAGTGCACCACGGCGCGGCCGTCGGCGGAGGCGAGCAGCGTGTATCGGCCGGCGGCGTAGCCGAGCGGGTCGTCGATGTCGAGGACCAGTTCGCCGGCGGCGGCGTAACGGCGCGCACCGAGTGCGGCCGCGGCGTCGACGACGCGGACCCAGAGGTGATCGGTGACATCCTTCACGGTCACGGCGCGAGGGTCCTCGAGCAGCCACTCCAGCGGCTCGTCGACCGAGCGGAGGAGCCCGCGCACGCCCGTGACGAAGTCCTGCTCGACGAGCACGCGCCAGAGCGCGCGCTCGGCGTCGTCGGTCGCGGCGGCGAGCACGTCGAACTCGGCCCAGCCGGGCTGGTTCGGCTCGCGCGTGACGCGGAACGTCGCGAACCCCTGCGGCTGCCCGTGCTCGTCGTCGTATCGGAGCGCCCGGAGCGAACGCGACGCATCGGACTCGGGGTCGACGAGGCCGAGCATGCGGTCGAGCGCCCCCGACCAGCGGTCGATCTCGCCCGGCGTGCGCGCCACTGCGCGTCGTGAGATCGCCGCCGCCTGCTCGCGCAGCGCGGCCGCCTCGACGAAGTGCACTCGACCGGGTGCGTCCGGTCCGATCCAGTGCGCGCGGCGGCGCTCGACCTCGACCGTTGCGGCCCGGGCCGCCGGTGCGTAGCCGAATCGGCCGTAGATCGTGGCCTCGGTGGCGGTGAGCATCGCGAGGGCGGCGCCCGCGCGCTCGGCGGTCGCGAGCTCGGCCTCCATGAGCGCCCGGGCGATGCCGCGGCGGCGGTGGGTGGGCGAGACCGTGACGGAGCTCACCGCCCAGCCGTCGACGCTCCGGCCGCCGGGGACGCTGAGTCCGGCCGGCCAGCTGGAGACGGTCGCGACGGGCACGCCGGGCTCGGGAATCGTGTCGTCGTAGACCCCGTGGACGCGGCGCTCGGACATGACGCGGCGGTCGTAGTCGCGGCCCACCTCGCGCGGGCGCGCGTGGTGGAAGCCGCGGTGGTCGGCCTCGATCCACGCGTCGAGCGCGGCCACGTCGCCGGGGTCGAGCAGTCGGTAGTCGAGGTTCTTGGAGGCCAGCGCCGCCTTCGCATCGGGGTCGATCGGGAGAGAGCGGGGTTCGAACGACATCGATCCAGCCTAGCGATGCTGCGGCGATCACGGCACAATGGACAGGTGACCGGGCAAGCGCTTTCCGAAATCGAACGAGCCGTGGACGGCCGACGACCGGCGAGGTCGGTCCTGCGGCTGCTCGCCGCGCACCGCGGCCGGGTCGCGGCATCCGTCGCCTTCTTCGCCCTGAAGGACACGCCGCTCTGGCTCATGCCGGTCGTGACCGCCGAGATCATCGACGTGGTCGTCGCCGGGGGACCGGTGAGCTCGCTCGCACTCTGGGCGGGCATCGCGATCGTCGCGCTCCTGCAGAACTACCCGAACCACGTCGCGTACACCCGCCTGTTCATGGGCGCCGTCCGCGATATCGGCCGCGACCTGCGCAACGCGCTCGCGGCCCGGCTCCAGACGCTCTCCATCGGATTCCACACGCGTGCGAACTCCGCGATCGTGCAGACCAAGGTCGTCCGCGACGTCGAGAACGTCGAGGTCATGCTGCAGCAGACCGCGCACCCGCTGCTCTCGGCGACCATGGTGCTCGTCGGCGCCATCGTGATGACGGCGATCAACGTGCCGCAGTTCCTGCCCGTGTACGCGCTCGCGATCCCGCTCGCCGTGGTGCTGCGCGCCATCCTGAACCGCCGCAGCCGCCAGCGCAACGAGTCCTTCCGTCGCGAGGTCGAGCAGTTCTCGGCCCGTGTCGGCGAGATGGCGACGCTCCTGCCGATCACGCGCGCGCACGGCCTCGAGCACGTCGCGGTGGGCCGCGTCGCGCGCGGCGCCGACGGCGTGCGGCACGCCGGCTTCCGGCTCGACCTGCTGAACGGGCGCTTCGCGTCGCTGTCGTGGGTCTCGCTGCAGTTGCTCGGCGTCGGCTGCCTCGTCCTCGCGGCCTGGATCTCGGTGAGCGGCTGGCTGCCCATCACGGCCGGGCAGGTCGTGCTGCTGAGCTCGTACTTCGCGCTGCTCACGCAGGCCGCGACCGGACTGCTCATGCTGCTGCCGATCGTCGCACGGGGCACCGAGTCGGTCCGCTCGATCGCCGAGGTGCTGCAGGAACCCGACCTCGAGTTCAACGCCGGCAAGCGGCCCGTCGACGCGGTCGTCGGCGGCATCCGGCTCGACGGCGCCGAGGTGCGCTACGAGTTCGGCGAGGCGCCCGCGCTCGCCGACGTCGACCTCGAGATCCGCGCCGGCGAGACCGTCGCGTTCGTCGGCTCGTCGGGCTCGGGCAAGTCGACCCTGCTCAACCTCGTGCTCGGCTTCCTCCGGCCCACGCGCGGCCGCGTGCTGCTCGACGGTGTCGACATGGAGGAACTCGACCTGCGGACCTTCCGGCGCTTCGTGTCGGTCGTGCCGCAGGAGTCGGTGCTGTTCGAGGGCACCATCCGGGAGAACATCGTGTACGGACTCGGCGAGGTGAGCGACGAGCGGGTGCTCCGGGCGCTCCGTGACGCGAACGCGCTCGAGGTCGTCGAGGCCCAGCCGCAGGGCTGGGACACGGTCGTCGGCGAACGCGGCGCACGCCTCTCGGGCGGGCAGCGCCAGCGGCTCTCGATCGCGCGAGCGCTCGTGCGCGACCCGCGCGTGCTGCTGCTCGACGAGGCCACGAGCGCCCTCGACCCGGAGTCCGAGGCGAAGGTCAAGGACGCGCTGGCCCGGCTCATGCGCGGACGCACGACCCTCGTCGTGGCGCACCGGCTCAGCACCATCCGCTCGGCCGACCGAATCGTCGTGCTCGAGCGCGGGCGCATCGTCGAGACCGGGTCGCACGACGAGCTCGTCGCCGCGCGCGGGCGCTACGCCGAACTGCACCGCGTGCAATCGGCATGACGTCGGTAGCCTGACGGGGAGGGCTCAGGGGAGCCCGGCCCCGGGGGTGCCGAATGGACTGGACCGACCGCCTGCTCGTCGACGGCTACGTCTTCGGGTATCCGCTGGTCTACAACCTCTCGTCGATGCAGGCCATCGCCGAGCACGGCATGGGCGAGGCACTGCCGGCGCCCGGATGGAACCGGTTCGCGTTCGCGCCCAGGCTGGCCACGCCCGACGATGCGTTCGTGAGCGTCAACAACGACACGCTCTACGCCATCGCGTTCCTCGACCTCTCGGGCGGGCCGCTGCGGCTGCGCGTGCCCGACACCGACGGCGCCTACTACGTGCTGCAGTTCGTCGACGCGTGGACGAACAACTTCGCCTACGTCGGGCGGCGCGCGACCGGGACGGCCGCCGGCGAGTACCTCGTCGTGCCGCCCGGCTGGAACGGGACGCCGCCGGAGGGCGCCCGCGTGATCGAGTCGCCCACCGACGTCGCCGCGATCGTCGGCCGGCTCGCGGTCGACGGCGATGACGACCTGCCGCGCGTGCACGCGATCGAGGCGGGCCTGACGCTCGAGCCGCTGCCGGGCAACGGCCCGCTCCGCGGCATCCCGCACGGCCACCTCGAGACGCTGCCCGAGCACCTGCGGCCGTGGGAGCTCATGCGCGTCTGGACCCAGGCGTTCCCGCCCGCCGCGCCCGACCTCGAGTACCTGCGCCGCTTCGCGGCCTACGGCCTCGCCGATCGGGGCAACCCGTACGGCATCGTCTCGCGCGAGCTCGACGCGCACCTCGCGCACGCGACCGCGGAGGGCCGCAACCGCATCGAGGAGCTCTCGCGGCCCGACGCCGCGGCCGCCGTGAACGGCTGGAACCTGCTCGTTCACGCCTTCGACTACAACCTCGACCACTTCGGCATCGGCACGATCGACGCGCCCGAGTGGCGCATCGCCGACCGCACGCAGGCCTACGAGACGCGCGCGCGGTCGGCTCGCAACGGGCTCTGGGGCAACCACGGCTACGAGGCCGTGTACGGCGAGGTCTTCGTCGACTCGGCCGGGCGGCAGCTGAACGGCGCGCACGCCTACGAGCTGCGACTCGACGAAGCCCCGCCGGCCGACGCGTTCTGGTCGATCACCATGTACTCGATGCCCGACTTCATGCTCGTCGCGAACCCCATCGACCGGTACTCGATCGGCGACCGCACGCCCGGGCTCGTGCGCGGCGACGACGGGTCGCTCGTGATCCGGATGCAGCGCGAGCGACCGTCCGACGCCGATGCGGCCGCGAACTGGCTGCCGACGCCCGAGGGCGACTTCCGGCCGATGGTGCGCATCTACCAGCCGCAGGCATCGGTGCTCGACGGCTCGTACCGCCTGCCGCCGATCGTGCGGCTCGACTGACCCGGCCCCGCTCCCGCCC
>DASTQT010000367.1:0-2111 GCA_035761605.1 Agromyces sp.
GCCGACGACGCCGACGGCGCGAGCGCGGTGGGCGTGAACCACGATCCGTCCAACCGTCCGCGGCGGCAGGATCGCGAACCCGAATACCTCGAGACCGGCGCCTTCTACGCGTTCCGCACGGGCGGGTTCGTCACGGCGCAGCACCGGTTCTTCGGTCGCATCGGCATCCAGCCGGTGCATCCCGACCTCGCCATCGAGATCGACGACGCCGCCGACCTCGCCCGCGCCCGCGCCCTCGCGCCGCGCATCGACCGGCGACTGGCCGCGGGTGTCGCGTCGGCACTCGCGAAGCGCGCCGGCGCCGGCGCGGCGTGGGTCGCCGACCCGCGCCATCCGTTCGTCGACGTCGACGCGGTCGTGACCGACTTCGACGGCGTGCACACCGACGACACCGCGGGGCTCGACGAGCTCGGACGCGAGTCGGTGCGGGTGTCCCGCGCCGATGGCGCCGGCGTCGCGCGGTTGCGCGATGCGGGCATCCCCGTGCTGATCCTCAGCGCCGAGGCGAACCCCGTGGTCAGCCGCCGCGCCGAGAAGCTCGGCGTCGACTGCATCCAGGGCCTCGCCGACAAGGGCGCGGCGCTCCGCGAGTGGGCGGCGGCCCGCGGCATCCGCCTCGACCGCATCGCCTACCTCGGCAACGATCGCGGCGACATCCCCGCGCTCGACATCGTGGGCTGGCCGCTGGCGGTGCCGGATGCCGCGCCCGACGCGCTCGAACGCGCGCGTCACGTGCTCGAACGGCACGGCGGGCACGGGGCGGTGCGCGAGCTCGCCGAGCTCGTGCTCGCCGCACGCGACGCCAAGCGCCGCGCCACGACCTCCGCCGCGACCGACGCCGACGACGTCGTCGCCGCCGTCGACGCGACGCGCGAGCCGCGCGAACTCGACCCCGCCCACCCGACCCGGCTGCAACGCGAGGCGATCGCCGCCGCATCCGCCCAGGCCCACTGAACGAAAGCGAGTCCCGCATGTCCGTGCGCATCGGCCACGCCGCCATCGGCGAGTACGAACCCGTCTACGTCATCGCCGAGATCGGCCTCAACCACAACGGCGACGTGAACATCGCCAAGCGACTCATCGAGGTCGCCGCGGACGCCGGCGCGCAGGCCGTGAAGTTCCAGAAGCGCACGCCGGACATCTCCACGCCCGAGCATATGAAGCTCATGCCGCGCGAGACGCCGTGGGGCGAGATGACCTACCTCGAGTACCGTCACCGCGTCGAGTTCGGTCGTGACGAGTACGCCGCGGTCGCCCAGCACGCCGCACTGCACGGGCTCGACTGGTTCGCCTCACCGTGGGATGCGCCGGCCGTCGCCGACCTCGAGTCGTACGGGGTGGTCGCGCACAAGATCGCGTCGGCGTCGGTCACCGACCTCGAACTGCTCGAGGCGGTGCGCGACACCGGCAAGCCCGTCATCCTCTCGACCGGCATGTCGACGATGGAGGAGATCGACCGGGCCGTCACCGTGCTCGGCACCGAGCGGCTCGTGATCATGCACGCCACCTCGAGCTACCCCATGCCGCCCGAGGAGGCCAACCTCCTCATGATCCCGGCGCTCAAGCAGCGCTTCCCCGGCGTGCCCGTCGGCTATTCCGGTCACGAGCGCGGCCTGCAGATCTCGCTCGCGGCCGTCGCGCTCGGCGCCGTCGCCGTCGAGCGGCACATCACGCTCGACCGCACGATGTGGGGCTCCGACCACTCGGCCTCGCTCGAGCCGCAGGGCCTCGACCACCTCGTGCGCGACATCCGCATCATCGGCGACGCCCTCGGCGACGGCGTCAAGCGCGTGTACCCGGGCGAGGAGGCACCGAAGGCCAAGCTCCGCCGGGTGCTCGCGTGACCCCTCGTGCGGGTCGAGGAGCGGCGGAGCCGCGTCTCGAGACTCGAGCGGATGGCGCAGGCCGCCGCCTGCTCGTCGTCGCCGACGCCGACTCGTTCGTGAAGTGGGGCGCCGCGCTCGCCTCGACGCTCCGGCCCGGGTGGAGCTCCCGGCTCGTCGTCATCGCATCACCCGTGCAGCCGAGCGCGCGGCAGCTCGAGCACGCGCTCGCCGGCACGCGATTCGCGTCGGCCGACACCCGGATCGTGCCGCTCGACGGCGCCGGCG
>DASTQT010000368.1:0-4022 GCA_035761605.1 Agromyces sp.
AACGCCCGGTCGCCCTCGGCGAGCAGCTGTGCGGCCACGGCGGAGTCCGTCTGCTCGAGGTGCTGCTCGAGCAGGTCGCGCACGATCTCGATGTCGGCGCTTCCGAGCGGATGCAGCTCCAACTCGCCCGAGCTCAGCGCCTCGCGGTTCACGCGGCCCTCGCGGAGGCCGAGCACGTAGGCGGTCCCGCCCGACATGCCGGCGCCGAGGTTGCGGCCCGTGCCGCCGAGGATGACGGCGAGGCCGCCCGTCATGTACTCGAGTGCGTGGTCGCCCACGCCCTCGACGACCGCGGTCGCCCCGGAGTTGCGCACCAGGAACCGCTCGCCGACGATGCCGCGGATGAACATGCTGCCCTGCGTGGCGCCGTAGCCGATCACGTTGCCCGCGATGACGTTGCGCTCGGCGACGAAGCCGGCCTCGCGCTCATCCTCGGCGCGACCGGCCGCAACCTGGGCGCCGGCATGTCGGGCGGCACTGCCTACGTGCTCGACCTCGCGGAGCCGCGCGTGAACCGCGAGGCGCTCTCGAGCGGCGAGCTGCAGCTCCATCCGCTCGGCAGCGCCGACCACGAGATCGTGCGCGACCTGCTCGAGCAGCACCTCGAGCACACCGACTCCGCGGTCGCGGCCACCCTCCTCGCCGAGGGGGATGCCGCGTTGGACCGCTTCACCAAGGTGCTCCCGCGCGACTACGCCGCGGTGCTCCGCACTCGCCAGACCGCCGTCGACGAGGGGCTGGACCCCGACGGCGACGTCGTCTGGACACGAATCCTGGAGGTGACGGGTGGCTGACCCGAAGGGCTTTCTGAAGGTCACCGAGCGCGAGCTGCCCAAGCGGCGCCCCGTGCCGGTGCGCATCATGGACTGGAAAGAGGTCTACGAGGCCGGCGACTCCGCGCAGCTGCGCCGCCAGGCCGGACGCTGCATGGACTGCGGCATCCCGTTCTGCCATCAGGGCTGCCCCCTCGGCAACCTGATCCCGGAGTGGAACGACCTCATGTGGCGGGGCGAGGGCCGCGCCGCGATCGAGCGCCTGCACGCGACGAACAACTTCCCGGAGTTCACCGGCCGGCTCTGCCCGGCCCCGTGCGAGTCGTCGTGCGTGCTCAGCATCAACCAGCCCGCGGTGACGATCAAGCAGGTCGAGGTCTCGATCATCGACCAGGCGTTCGGCAACGGCTGGGTGCAGCCGCAGCCGCCCGGTCGGCTGACCGGCAAGACCGTCGCCGTCGTCGGCTCCGGCCCCGCCGGCCTCGCGGCCGCCCAGCAGCTGACGCGCGCAGGCCACACGGTCGCCGTGTACGAGCGCGACGATCGGATCGGCGGCCTCCTGCGCTACGGCATCCCCGACTTCAAGATGGAGAAGAAGCACCTCGACGCGCGTCTCGCGCAGATGACCGCCGAGGGCACGCGCTTCCGCGCCGGCGTCGAGATCGGGGTCGACCTCTCGTGGGACGAGCTCCGCCGCCGCTACGACGCCGTCGTGGTCGCGACGGGCGCGCTGGTTCCGCGAGACCTGCCGATCCCCGGGCGCGACCTTCCGGGCGTGCACTTCGCCATGGAGTACCTCGTGCAGGCGAACCGCCGCATCGCGGGCGAGGACGTCTTCGACCAGATCACGGCCGAGGGCAAGCACGTCGTGGTGCTCGGCGGCGGCGACACCGGCGCCGACTGCATCGGCACGGCGCACCGCCAGGGCGCGCTGTCGGTGACGAACCTCGCGATCGGCAAGCAGCCGAGCCAGACCCGCCCGGCCGAGCAGCCGTGGCCGATGCACCCCACGCTGTTCGAGGTGCAGAGCGCGCACGAGGAGGGCGGTGTGCGCCAGTACCTGGCCTCGACCGTCGAGTTCCTCGCCAACGAGGTGGGCGAGGTCCGCGCCATCCGCGTGGCCGAGACCGAGTACCTCGACGGTCGCCGCGTGCCGAAGGCGGGCACCGAGCGCGAGATCCCCGCCGACCTCGTGCTCCTCGCCCTCGGCTTCACCGGCCCCGAGACGGACGCGGCGAACGAGCAGCTCGGCCTGCAGGCCACCGACCGCGGCAACTTCGCCCGGGGAGCCGACTACGCGACCTCGGAGCCCGGCGTGTTCATCGCCGGCGACGCGGGCCGCGGCCAGTCGCTCATCGTGTGGGCGATCGCCGAGGGCCGTGCTGCGGCCGCGGCCGTCGACCGCTACCTTGAGGGTGACACGCAGCTGCCGAGCCCGATCCCCGCGAACGCGCGAGCCTTCGCCATCTGACCCGCGCCGCACGGCGCACGACGAGTCCGTATCAGCGCTTCGGCGCGCAACCCACTGGAGCAGACACCACATGAGAAGAGCGAAGATCGTCGCCACGCTCGGGCCGGCCACGTCCAGCTACGAGCAGATCCGCGCGATCATCGATGCGGGCGTCGACGTCGCCCGCATGAACCTCAGCCACGGCAGCTACGACGTGCACGAGGGCGTCTACCAGAACGTGCGCAAGGCGGCCAACGACTCCGGTCGTGCGGTGGCGGTGCTCGTCGACCTGCAGGGCCCGAAGATCCGCCTCGGCAAGTTCGCCGACGGGCCCCACGAGCTCGCCGAAGGCGACATCTTCAAGATCACCACGGAGGACATCCTCGGCACGAAGGAGATCGTCGGCACCACGTTCAAGGGCCTGCCCCACGACGTCGAGACCGGCGACCACCTGCTGATCGACGACGGCAAGGTCCGCGTCGAGGTGCTCGACACCGATGGCACCGTCGTGACGACGAAGGTCGTCGTGGCCGGCCCCGTGTCGAACAACAAGGGCATCAACCTCCCGGGCGTCGCGGTGAACGTGCCGGCGCTCTCCGACAAGGACGAGGCCGACCTGCGCTGGGCGCTCCAGCTCGGCGCCGACATCATCGCCCTGTCGTTCGTGCGCAATGCCGCCGACATCGACCGCGTGCACGCGATCATGTCGGAGCAGGGCCGCCGCCTTCCGGTGATCGCGAAGATCGAGAAGCCGCAGGCGGTCGACGCCCTCGAGGACATCGTCGAGGCGTTCGACGGCATCATGGTCGCTCGAGGCGACCTCGGCGTCGAGCTCCCGCTGGAGGCCGTGCCGATCGTCCAGAAGCGCGCGATCGAGATCGCCCGTCGCCTGGCCAAGCCCGTCATCGTCGCGACCCAGATGCTGGAGTCGATGACCCACGCACCGGTGCCGACCCGCGCCGAGACGTCCGACGTCGCGAACGCCATCCTCGACGGAGCCGACGCGGTCATGCTCTCGGGCGAGACGAGCGTGGGCGAGTACCCGGTGCAGACCGTGAAGACCATGGCGCGCATCATCGAGTCGACCGAGCAGCACGGCCTGCACCGCATCGCGCCGCTCGGCACGAAGCCGCGCACCCAGGCCGGCGCGATCACGCTCGCCGCGGTCGAGGTCGCCGACTTCGTCGAGGCGAAGTACCTGTGCGTGTTCACCGAGACGGGCGAGTCGGTCCGACGGATGTCGCGCCTGCGCAGCATCATCCCGATCCTCGCGTTCACGCCCTATCCCGACATCCGCCGCCGCATGGCCCTGAACTGGGGCGTCGAGTCGTTCGTGGTCGAGCGCGTCACCCACACCGACCAGATGGTCGGCCAGGTCGACGAGGTGCTCGCGCGAACCGGCAAGGCCGATGCGGGCGAGAAGGTCGTCATCATCTCGGGGTCCCCTCCCGGGATCCCCGGCACCACCAACGACGTGCGCGTGCACGTCGTCGGCGAGGTGCTCTAGCTAGCAGGTCCCGGCCCGAGGCCCGGTCGTCCGAGCGGATGGCCGGGCCTTCGCCATGCTCCGGAACGGGTGGCGCGCACTCCGTCGGGAGGCGCATCATGGGGCGAGGGATGCCGCCTGGACGCGGCAGGAGCGCAGCCATGGAGATCGCCTTCGTCGGTGACGTGATGCTCGGGCGGCTCGTCGCGAACGAGCTGCGCCGACACCCGCCCGAGTTCCCATGGGGCGACACGCTGCCGCTCCTGCGGCGGGCCGACGTGGTCGTCGGCAACCTCGAGTTCGTGCTCGCGGC
>DASTQT010000369.1:0-5516 GCA_035761605.1 Agromyces sp.
GGCGTGCTCGGCGAGGAGTACGGCACCGAGGGCTCCGGCTCGCGGCAGTGGATCGTCGACCCGATCGACGGCACCTCGAACTTCCTGCGGGGCGTGCCCGTGTGGGGCGCGCTCATCGCGCTGACGGTCGACGGCGTGCCCGTCGTTGGCGTCGCGTCGATGCCGGCGCTCGGGCGACGGTGGTGGGGCGCGCAGGGTCTCGGCGCGTTCACGACCGACGGACCGGGCGCGGAGCCCCGCGCCATCCGGGTCTCGCAGGTCGGCGACCTCGCCGACGCGTCGCTGAGCTTCCAGAGCATCGCGCAGTGGCGCGACGCCGGGCAGCTCGAACGGCTGCTCGAGCTCGGCGAGCGCGTCTGGCGCGATCGGGCGTACGGCGACCTGTGGTCGTACTGCCTGCTCGCCGAGGGGCTCGTCGACATCGTCGCCGAGTTCGACCTGAAGCCGTGGGACATCGCGGCGGCCGTGCCGATCGTCGAGGCGGCCGGTGGCCGCGTGACCTCCACGGGCGGCGGCGCACTGGGCGACGGCAGCGTGCTGGCGACCAACGGGCGGTTGCACGACGCCGTGCTCGACGTGCTCGGCGGCGGCGCGCCGTCCGGTCGCGGGTGATCGCGCCCGCGATGGAACTCTGCATCTTCACGGAGCCCCAGGAGGGCTTCAGCTACGACGAGCAGCTCGCGCAGGCGCAGGCGACCGAGCGCCTCGGCTTCGACGGATGGTTCCGCAGCGACCATTACCTGCGGATGGCTCCGGGCGACCCGCTGCCCGGCCCGACGGATGCGTGGACGACGCTCGCCGGTCTCGCCCGTGAGACGAGCCGCATCCGCCTCGGCACGCTCGTGTCGTCGGTGACCTTCCGCCATCCCGGCATCCTCGCGATCCAGGTCGCGCAGGTCGACGCGATGTCGGGCGGTCGCGTCGAGCTGGGCCTCGGCACCGGATGGTTCGCCGCCGAGCACTCCGCATACGGCATCCCGTTCCCCGAGCGCCGGTTCGACCTGCTCGAGGAGCAGCTGCAGGTCGTCACCGGGTCGTGGTCGACCCCCGTGGGCGAGCACTTCGATTTCGGCGGGCGGCACTACCGCCTCGACCGCTCCCCCGCATTGCCGAAGCCCGTGCAGCAGCGGGTGCCGCTCATCATCGGCGGTGGCGGTCCGGCGCGGACGCCCGCGCTCGCGGCGCGGTATGCGACCGAGTTCAACCGCGGGTTCGTGGGCGAGGACGAGATCGCGGCGGCGTTCGCCCGCGTGCGCGCGGCGTGCGAGGAGGCCGGCCGCGACCCCGACACCCTGCGCCTGAGCGTGGCGCTGCCGACGGTCGTCGCGACGGATGACGCGACCTACCGTCGTCGTCTCGCCGCGATCCACGCCGACCCCGACACCTTCGGCGAGGTGAACATCGCCGGCACCCCGGCCCAGGCCGTCGAGAAGCTGCAGCGCCTGCGCGACCTCGGCGCCGACCGGATCTACCTCCAGTGCGTCGACGTGCGCGACCTCGAGCACGTCGAGCTCCTCGCCGCGGAGGTGCTGCCGCACCTGCGCTGACCGCACTGGCGTCATCGCGCGTCCCGACGGTTTACCCTTGAAGGGTGAGGGCCGGGGGGCCTCGAGGGGATGAGCACGCGATGGCGCGCAGACGACAACGGATGGCGGAGGCACCGCCGCAGCTGGGGCCGGAAGACGACCCCTACGTCGCGTACCTGCTGTGGCGTGCCGAGCGCGACGCGGAGGCGGCGGCGAATGCCCCGGACTCCGCGGACCCCGCACCGGGCCCGGTGCTCCCGGCGACCCGCTCGTCCTGGGTGCGGCGCCTGGCGGTCTGGCACCGCAACGCCGGCGGCTGACCGCACCGACTCCGGTCAGGAGGTCTCGTCTGCCTCCACGGCCCTGGCGTGCCCGTTCGCCTCGCGGATCTCGCGGCGCGGCTCGGCGTATCGGGCGCTCTCGACGAGGATGAGGACGGCGCACGCGGTCACGATCACCGCGAGTGCGACGAGCGGCGGCAGCAGGGCCGCGATCGGGACGCCGGCGAGGAACAGCACCGCAGCGCCGAACCGCAGCCACTTGACGTGCCGCGCCACGCGCAACCAGAAGAACGCGACCCCGGCGAGGTAGCACGAGACTCCGCCGTACAGCGCGGAGGCGCCGAACACGCCGAGCGGCTCGGCGTCCTCGACGTGCGCGACGACCTCTTCCACACCGAGCGCGGCGAGCACGATGCCCGAGATGAGCATCAGGTGGAGGTAGGTGTACCCGTCGATGGCGAGCCCGGCCCGCTCGACTCCACGCAGACGTGACAGCTCGCGCTCCGCGGCGAGTGCGGTCGTATCGAAGTAGATCCACCAGAGGGCGATCGAGAGCATCATCGCCAGTGCCGACCCGGCGATGATCGCCGCGCTCACCGGTTCCTGCGCCGCGCCCACGCCGATCGCGACGATCGACTCCCCCAGCGCGAGGATCACGACCAGCCCGAATCGCTCCGCCCAGTGAGCGGCGGAGTGCACCCGCCAACTGCCGCCCGTCGACGTGACGTAGGTCAGCAGGACGTCGAGCGTGAGCCCGATCAGCCAGAGCCAGGTCTGCAGCGTGGCGTCGTCGGCCAACGCACCCGCGATGAGGAATCCCGATCCGGCGACCAGCGCCAGCGAGGTCCGGAGGATCTGCCGACGCAGGGGCGGATCCTGCGCCGCGGCGATGTAGTACAAGGTGAGGTGCGTCACCCGCACGACCATGTACGCGACCACGAGCACGAGCGGTCCGTACAACCCTCCGGGAAGGTCGACGTACGCCTCGGGGATCACGAGCGCGACCACGAACATGGCGATCATCGCGATCGACATGCCGAGCTTCACGAGTCCCTCGTCGACGTGCGTCTGGTTCGCGAGCCACGCGTAGGACCCCCAGGACCACCACAGCAGGCTGAGGATCGTGAGTGCCTGCAGCACGCCGATCGCACTGTGCGTCGCCGCCATGTAGTGCGTGACCTGCGTGAAGGCGAACACGAACACGAGGTCGAAGAACAGCTCGAACGTCGTCACGCGGTGCGCCTCGTCCGAGACGCGGAACCCCCTGCTCGGGGCGAGTCGCCACTGCATGGACCCAGTCTCGTCCGTCGATCGCGGGGCCGGAAGGGCCGCGGGATGCGACTACCGTGGACGGCGTGCCCCACGACCTCCGGAACCGCGACGACGTCGAAGAGCTCGTCGTCGCGTTCTACGAGACCGCGTTCCGCGACCCCCTGATCGGGCCGATCTTCACCGACGTGGCGCACATGGACCTCGCCGCGCACCTGCCGGTCATGTGCGACTTCTGGGAGACCGTGCTGTTCCGCTCCGGTGCGTACCGCCGCAACGCGTTGCAGGTGCACGTGTCGCTGCATGCGCGCCATCCGCTCACCGACGCGCATTTCGCGCGGTGGCTCGAACTGTGGGATGCCACGGTCGATGAGCGGTTCGCCGGCCCGTCGGCCGAGCGCGCGAAGCTGCAGGCATCGCGGATCGCCGAGTCGATGCAGCGACGCCTCGCAGGGCGCTCGGGCAGCGCGTTCGAGACGCTGACACGGCGCGATGAGGCCGCCGAGCCGGCCGGCGGCTGACTGACCCTACGGCCGCAGCGTCGGCAGCGGCCCGCCTGCGCGCGCGTCCGCCCAGAGGTCGACGCCCGAGTCGACGGCGTACCGGTCGATCTCCTGCAACTCGTCGTCGTCGAAGTCGAGCCGGTCGAGCGCGGCGACGTTCTCCTCGAGCTGGGTGACGCTGCTCGCGCCGATCACGAGGCTCGTCACGCGTTCGTCGCGCAACGCCCAGGCGAGGGCGAGCTGTGCGAGTGACTGCCCGCGCCGCCGTGCGATCTGGTCGAGCGCGCGGATGCGCTCGGCCGTGGCATCCGTCAGCATCGATTCGTCGAGCGACTTGTCGGCGGCCGCGCGCGAATCGCCGGGGACGCCGCCGAGGTACTTGCCCGTGAGCATGCCCTGCGCCAGGGCCGTGAAGCCGATGAGGCCGAAGCCCAGCTCGCCGGCCGCGTCGACGAGACCCTCGGCCTCGATCCAGCGGTTGAGCATCGAGTACGAGGGCTGGTGGATGGTGAGCGGCGTGCCGCGCTCGGCGAGCAGTCGCGCGATCTCGCGCGCCGCGTCGGTGCCGTACGACGAGATTCCGACGTAGAGCGCCTTGCCCGAGCGCACGATGTGGTCGAGCGCCGCGGCCGTCTCCTCCGGCGGCGTCTCGGGGTCGGGCCGGTGCGAGTAGAAGATGTCGACGTAGTCGAGGCCGAGGCGGGCGAGCGAGGCGTCGAGGCTCGCGAAGAGGTACTTGCGGCTGCCGCCGACGCCGTACGGACCCGGCCACATGTCCCAGCCTGCCTTGGTCGAGACCACGAGCTCGTCGCGGTACGGCGCGAAGTCGGTCGCGAGGAGGCGCCCGAAGTTCGACTCCGACGAGCCGTACGGCGGACCGTAGTTGTTCGCGAGGTCGAAGTGCGTGATGCCGAGGTCGAACGCGCGGCGCGCGATCGCCCGCTGGGACTCGAGCGGCCGGTCGTCGCCGAAGTTGTGCCAGAGGCCGAGCGAGAGCAGCGGGAGCTTCAGGCCCGACGCGCCCACGCGGCGATAGGGCATGCGGTCGTAGCGGTCGGCGGCGGCGACGTAGGACATGCGGTGATCGTATCGGGGTCGTCCGACCCGGCTCCGGATCATTGACACTTCCTCACTTCCGAGTAGTGTCTGACCCGGACCCGGCAGTTCCGTGATGGGTGTTCGTGCCACCCGGAACGGTCGAGGGTTGGCCTGCCCGGCGAGAACGGCAACTACCAGAACGGCGAGGGCTACGCGCTGCTCGTCAACGCGATCTGCGACTCGCTGGGCCAGGTGAACGAGAAGCGCCAGGCCGAGCACGGCATCCAGCTCATGGAGGGTTGTCCCTGACCCGTGCCGGACGACCGCCGGACACGACGAAGGCCGCCCCTCTCGGGGCGGCCTTCGTGGCTTCCGTACGTGCGATGACGGCCGATGGTGGAGATGGGGGGAATTGAACCCCCGTCCATCGCTGTGATTCCACGCCTTCTCCGGGCGCATCCTGTGCAGGCGTTCTACTCGGCCCCGACCTTTGCCACAGGCACCTAAGTCGACAGGCCCAGCCTGAGTAAAGTCCCGCACGTCGCTCAGGCGACGACGTGCAGCGAGTTCCCTAGATGACGCCAGCGACCGGGGCGGGAACAGGCCCGGGCTGACGGACTATCGGACTCGCTTAGGCAGCGAGGGCGAAGTCAGACTGCTTTGTATTGGCAGTTATTGTTTTGCAGGGAGCGTTCACGAGATAACCCTGCATCCTCGGCCCGCTTCTCGTGGGTTCGCAGGCGATGTCGAAACCGATCATCCCCATGTCGCACCTCGCCGGTTCGAGACCGGCTCGGCGGGCCGTTGTCGCACGCTGTGGAGTTTCCAATTCCGCCTCACCCGAAGGGTCGACGGCCTTACAGCATATAACAGCGATCGGCGGGCTGTCATTCCCGCCA
>DASTQT010000370.1:0-6568 GCA_035761605.1 Agromyces sp.
GGCAGCACCGCCGCGATCGCGCCGATCGGCACCACGCACTGCGCAGCGCGCGTCGCGTCGCTTCCGGGGGCGCCGAGGTGGCCGCTCATCCAGTCGCGACCGAACGCGGCCGGCCGCACCTGGACGATCGACCCGCCCACGAGCTCGATCCGCACCGCGCCGGCATCGCCGCCGGCCGCGGCGACCGCGGAGAGCCGGTCGCGGAGCCCGAGCCGGCCGATCCGGAGCCGCTCGGACTCGAGCGCCAGCGCGCGCTCCTCCTCCTGCTGCTCGTGGTCGAGCTGCGACTCGAGGTCGTCGAACAGCCGGTCCCAGCGCATGCGCCGACGTTACCCGCGGCACCTCGCGCGCCGACGCGTTCTCCACAGGCGCGGAATTCCCTTGACACCCCGTCGCCGCGCTGAATACGGTTCACTCAGGACCCCCGCACACCCCCGAACAGGGGGTACGCCGTCGTCGCTGCGCCGACGACCGCCCCACCCTACTGGAGCCGTCATGACCGCACGCCTGCCCAGCGCGCCGCGCACCGCGATCGTCGGAACGAGCGCGCGGCGACTCGACGTCGATGACGACGAGTTCGCCCGCCGCCCGTCCGGCCGCGCCGAGCTTCCCGACCCCGAGCGCGTGCTGCAGCACCTGACGCACTGCGTCATCGAGGTCCTCGCCGGCGCTCGCGACCTCGAGCAGCTCGCACGGTGGGTGACCGACGACGTCTACCGAAACCTGGGCAAGCGGGTCGTGCTCGCGTCCAGGGCACGTCGCGCCAAGGGGCTCGTGGCGCAGCGACCGACGTTCTCCATCGGCCACGTCCACATCAGCGAGCCGGCCGACGGCGTCGTCGAGGGCGTCGTGATGGTGCACCAACGGGCCCGCTCGCGCGCCGTCGCCATCCGGCTCGAAGGACTCGACCAGCGCTGGCGGGCGAGCGTGATCAACGTGCTGTGAGCGCGCCCGCGTGGCGGGCGATCCAATAGGCTCATGCGATGGAGCGGTCCTCCTCGCCGATGAGACGCGCCTCCGCGGTGCTCGCCGCCGTCGCCTCGGTCGGGTTCTCCGCCGACGACGACGAGGGTCGCCGCATGGAGAAGTCCGTCCTGACGTTCACGGCGGTGTTCACCGTCGTGGTCGTCACGCCGTGGACCGCCTTCTACTACGCGATCGGCATCCCCCTCGCCGCGGCGGTCCCGACGATCTACATCCTCGCGTCGGTCGCCGGGCTGATCCACCTGCGGGCGACCCGCGACGACCGATGGTTCCGTCGCTCGCAGACGACGATGTTCCTCCTGCTCCCGCCGCTCGTGCACGTGGCGCTCGGCGGATTCGCCAACAGCAGCGCCGTCATCTTGTTCGCGCTGGCCGCGCCGGTCGGCGCCCTCTCGTTCAGCAGCGTCCGCCGGCCGTGGCTCGTGTTCGCCGCGTTCGTGACCATCGTGATCGCCCTGACGCCCTTCGAGGCCGCGCTGCAGGCGCGCGCACCGCACGTCGATGCGTGGATCGTGACGCTGTTCTTCGCGATCAACATCGTCTCGGTGTCGACGATCATGTTCGCCGCGATGACCGCGTACGTGCGTTCGCGGAACCGCCTCGCGGCCGCCCTCGAGGACGAGCGCGACCGGACCGACCGGATCCTGCGCAACGTGCTGCCCGGCACGATCGCCGAGCGTCTGGTCACCGGCGAGCACCCGATCGCCGACCGCTACGACGCGGTGGGCGTCCTGATCGCCGACATCGTCGACTTCACGAGCCTCTCCGAGACGATGTCCGCCGACGATCTCGTGCACGACCTCGGCGCGATGGTCGGTTCGTTCGACGCGCTCGCCGCCCGGCTCGGGGTGACGAAGGTCAAGACGATCGGCGACGCCTACCTCGCGATCACGGGCGGGCCGGATGCCGCGGCCGACCTCGGCACGCTCGCCGAGTTCGCCCTCGGCATCCGCTCGATCGCCGCGCACCACGCCATCGGCGGGCGGGCGACCGTCGACCTGCGGATCGGCATCGCGACCGGCCCGGTCGTGGCGGGCGTCATCGGTGAATCCCGGTTCCTGTGGGACGTCTACGGCGAGACCGTGAACACGGCGAGCCGTATGGAGTCGACCGCCCCGCCCGGGACGATCCAGCTCACCGACGACGCCGCGGCGCTCCTCGCGACCGACTTCCGGATCCGGCCGCGCGGAACCATCGACGTCAAGGGGATGGGGCCGGTGCACACGTCGTTCCTCGAGGCGCGCCGCGAGGGCGGCTGAACGCGAGACGGCCCGGGCATCGCCCGGGCCGTCTGCGGAACTCGGCGAGCTCAGCGTCCCTTGCGGTCCTGCGCGCGGCGCTCGGCACGGTTCGCGGGCGCGGGCCCCGCGCCGTCCGTGCGCTGCCCGAACGCGCCGCGGGCGGCGGGCTGCTGGACCTGCTGCGGCGCCTGCTGCGGCTGCTGCCCCTGGGCGACGGCGCGACGCGCGCGCTCGGTCGCGGCCTGCTGCACCTGGCCCCGCTGGTTGCGCACCTCGACGCCGCCGGAGTCGCTCGGCGCGGTGTAGCTGAGCTTCTCATCGGGCGTGCTCGGACGCGCGAGCCCCTTGGCCTCGATGCGCGGTCCGCCGACGCCGGCCTGCGGCGCCACCTCGACCTCGAGGTTGAAGAGGAATCCGATGGTCTCCTCGCGGATCGAGCCCATCATCTGCTGGAACATCGCGTAGCCCTCGCGCTGGTACTCGACCAGCGGGTCGCGCTGGGCCATCGCGCGCAGGCCGATGCCGTCCTTGAGGTAGTCCATCTCGTAGAGGTGGTCGCGCCAGCGACGGTCGATCACCGAGAGCACGACGCGGCGCTCGAGCTCGCGCATCGCGGGGCCGCCGAGCTGCTGCTCGCGGCGCTCGTACGCCAGCTTCGCGTCGGAGAGGATCTCGCGTCGCACGAAGTCGCGGTTGATGCGGCCCTTCTCGCCGGCCTCGGCGACGACCTCGTCGATCGTGATCCCGATCGGATAGAGCGTCTTCAGCTCGGCCCACAGCGCGTCGAAGTCCCACTCGTCGGGGTTGCCGTCGGCGGTGTGCACGTCGAGCACCTCGTCGATGACCTGCTCGAGGAAGCTCTGCACGCGGTCGTGGAGGTCGTCGCCCTCGAGGATGTGCCGGCGGTCGGAGTAGATCGCCTCGCGCTGGCGATTCAGGACGTCGTCGTACTTGAGGACGTTCTTGCGGATCTCGGCGTTGCGCGCCTCGACCTGCGACTGCGCCGAGCGGATGGCGCGAGTGACGACCTTCGACTCGATCGCGACGTCGTCGGGCACGCCGCGCGACATCAGGCTCTCGGCCGCACCGGCGTTGAACAGGCGCATGAGGTCGTCGGTGAGCGAGAGGTAGAAGCGGCTCTCGCCGGGGTCGCCCTGACGGCCCGAACGGCCGCGGAGCTGGTTGTCGATGCGGCGCGACTCGTGGCGCTCGGTGCCGAGCACGTAGAGCCCGCCTGCGGCGAGCACCTTCTCGGCCTCGCGCGCGGTCTCGGCCTTGACCTGGTCGAAGACGGCATCCCATGCCGCCTCGTACTCGTCGGGCGTGTCGACGGGGCTGAGGCCGCGCTCGTGCATCCGCTGCACCGCGATGAACTCGGCGTTGCCGCCGAGCATGACGTCGGTGCCGCGGCCGGCCATGTTGGTGGCGACCGTGACGGCGCCGAACCGGCCGGCCTGGGCGACGATCGCCGCCTCGCGCGCATGGTTCTTCGCGTTCAGCACCTCGTGGCGCACGCCCTTCTTCGCGAGCAGGCGCGAGAGGTACTCGCTCTTCTCGACGCTCGTGGTGCCGACGAGCACGGGCTGGCCCTGCTTGTGGCGCTCGACGATGTCCTCGACGACCTGGGCGAACTTCGCCTCCTCGTTCTTGTAGACGAGGTCGGGCTGGTCGATGCGCACCATCGGCTTGTTCGTGGGGATGGCCACGACGCCGAGCCTGTACGTCGACTGGAACTCGGCCGCCTCGGTCTCGGCGGTGCCGGTCATGCCGGAGAGCTTGTCGTACAGGCGGAAGTAGTTCTGCAGCGTGACGGTCGCGAGGGTCTGGTTCTCGGCCTTGACCTGCACGCCCTCCTTCGCCTCGATGGCCTGGTGGATGCCCTCGTTGTAGCGACGCCCGACCAGGATGCGGCCGGTGTGCTCGTCGACGATGAGCACCTCGCCGTTCATGACGACGTAGTCCTTGTCGCGCTTGAACAGGGCCCGCGCCTTGATCGAGTTGTTGAGGAACGAGATGAGCGGCGTGTTCGCCGACTCGTAGAGGTTGTCGATGCCGAGGTAGTCCTCGACCTTCTCGATGCCGGGCTCGAGCACGCCGACCGTGCGCTTCTTCTCGTCGACCTCGAAGTCCTCGCCGGGCACGAGCCGCTTGGCGAGGTTCGCGAACTCCGTGAACCACCGGTTGGCCTCGCCGGAGGCGGGACCGGAGATGATGAGCGGCGTGCGCGCCTCGTCGATCAGGATCGAGTCGACCTCGTCGACGATCGCGAAGAAGTGGCCGCGCTGCACCATGTCGGCGGACTGCCAGGCCATGTTGTCGCGCAGGTAGTCGAAGCCGAACTCGTTGTTCGTGCCGTACGTGATGTCGGCGGCGTACTGCTCGCGGCGCACCGCGGGGGTCTGGCCGGCCACGATGCATCCGGTGGTCATGCCGAGCGCGCGGAACACGCGGCCCATGAGCTCGGACTGGTAGCTCGCGAGGAAGTCGTTGACGGTGACGATGTGCACGCCGCGGCTGGTCAGCGCGTTCAGGTAGGCCGCGGTCGTCGCGACGAGCGTCTTGCCCTCGCCGGTCTTCATCTCGGCGATGTTGCCGAGGTGCAGGGCCGCGCCGCCCATGAGCTGGACGTCGAAGTGGCGCAGGCCGAGGGTACGGCGGCTCGCCTCGCGCACGGCGGCGAACGCCTCGGGCAGGAGGTCGTCGAGCGACTCGCCGTTGCCGTAGCGCTCGCGGAGCTCCACGGTCTCGTGCTTGAGCTCGTCGTCGGACAGCGCCCGGAAGTCGTCTTCGAGGGCGTTGATCGCGGCGGCGTAGTTCTCGAGCCGCTTGAGTGTGCGACCCTCGCCGACGCGGAGGACCTTTTCCAGAATCGAAGCCACGAACTGCTCTCCCGTTGTCGTCAGGCCTGCGACGTCGGGGTGGGGCACCCGCGCACGCCGGAGGATCCGCCTGTGCAGACGGTCATCATAGCCATGCTAGTGGGCAGCAGTCTGGGCGTCGGCCCCGGGCGGGCGCTCGCCCGGCCGGGGCCGACGGGCCGCCGGACGCGCTCAGGCGCCGGTGCGTGCGAACGAGGCGGTCGCGGTCTCGGAGGTTGCGTCGGCCGTGCCGTGCTCGTCGAGCCCGATCAGCCCGTAGTCCCAGCCCTTGCGGCGGTAGACGACGCTGGGCCGGTGCGACTCGGCGTCGATGAAGAGGTAGAAGTCGTGGCCGACGAGCTCCATGTGGTACAGGGCGTCGTCGACGGTCATGGGGGTGGCGGCGAAGACCTTGCGGCGGATGACGACCGGCGAGTACGCCTCGTCCTCCTCCGGTTCCTGCGACTCGGCCACGATCGGGATGTTGCCCGTACGGACCTTCTCGAGGATCTCGACGTCGGCGGCTTGCACGCCCACGTCGGTGAAACCGGCATCGGTCGCCTCGCGCAGGGAGGTGGGGCGCCGGCTGCCGCCGCGGTGCATCTTGCGACGGTCCTTCGCGCGGCGGATGCGCTCGAGGAGACGCCCGAGCGCGACGTCGAACGCCGCGTACTTGTCGGCCCCGTCGGCCTCGGCGCGGACCACCGGGCCCTTGCCGACGAGGGTGAGCTCGACGCGGTCGAGCCCGGAGTTGCCGTTCTTCTCGTTGTGGCGGCTGACCTTCACGTCGAGCGAGATGGCACGGTCGGACAGGTTGGAGACCTTCTCGGCCTTCTCGGCCGTGTAGGCGCGGAATCGATCGGTCACTTCCAGGTTGCGTCCGACGATGTTCAGTTCCATGAGGACCTCCATCTCCACCGGCGTGTCACCCGGGTAGAGGGTGGTTCGACCACGCCTGTCCTGACACCGTAGCCCCAGGGGTGCCGGATGTCACGAGCCGTTCGTCCGCTGTTCAGGTGATCCACGGGAAGCCCGCAGCGGGGTGTGCGCGAGCACCGCGATCGCCTCGATCGATCCCCCGGCGGACCGGATGGCGCGGCCCGCCTCGGCGAGCGTCGAACCGGTCGTGACGACGTCGTCGACGAGCACGAAGCGCCGGCCGTCGAGCCGTCGCCGCGGCGCGATCGAGCCCGCGGCGTTGGCTCGACGGGCGGCACGGTCGAGCCCCGCCTGGTCGACCCGGTCGCGCGCGACGAGCACGTCCGACGGACGGAACCCGGCGTGCCGGACGAGGACGGCGACCGGCTCGTATCCGCGTGCGCGACGTGCCGCCGCGGTCGAGGGCACGACCGCGATCTCGAGGCCGTCCGACGGGTCGGCGTCCGCGCAGGCGGCGGCGAGCGCGGCACGCAGCGCGGGCGCGAGGTCCGCCGCGGCATCCGTCCGGCCCTCGTCCTTGAACGAGCGGATGGCGCGTGCCGCGAC
>DASTQT010000371.1:0-6610 GCA_035761605.1 Agromyces sp.
GAAGATCGCCGACTACCCGTTCACGACCCTGCACCCGAACCTCGGGGTCGTGCAGGCGGGCGACCACCGCTTCACCGTGGCCGACGTTCCCGGCCTCATCGAGGGCGCGAGCGAGGGCAAGGGCCTCGGGCTCGAGTTCCTGCGCCACGTCGAGCGCTGCTCGGCGCTGCTGCACGTGCTCGACTGCGCGACGCTCGAACCCGGCCGTGACCCGATCACCGACCTCGACGTCATCCTCGCCGAGCTCGGCGCCTACGAGGTGCCCGAGGGGCAGGTGCCGCTGCTGGAGCGCCCGCAGCTCGTCGCGCTGAACAAGGTCGACGTGCCCGAGGCGCGCGAGCTCGCCGAGTTCGTCCGCCCCGAGCTCGAGTCGCGCGGCTACCGCGTGTTCGAGATCTCCACGGTCAGCCACGAGGGACTTCGCCAGCTCGGCTTCGCGCTCGGCGAGGTCGTCGACGACGCCCGGACGGCAGCCGCGCACGCGCCGGCCGCACCCCGCATCGTGCTCCGGCCCAAGGCGGTGCAGGAGCCCGACTTCGTCGTCCGCCCCGAGGGCGGCAGCTACGGCACCATCTACCGCGTCCTCGGCGCCAAGCCGGAGCGCTGGGTCGCGCAGACCGACTTCACGAACGACGAGGCCGTCGGCTACCTCGCCGACCGGCTCGCGCGACTCGGCGTCGAGGACCAGCTCGTCCGTGCGGGCGCCGTCGCCGGGTCGACCGTCGTGATCGGGGCCGGTGCGGGCGTCGTCTTCGACTGGGAGCCCACGCTCACCTCGACGGCCGAGCTCATCACGTCGCCGCGCGGTGCCGACATCCGCCTCGACGACAACCGACGTGCCACGCGCGCCGAGCGCCGCACGGGCTACCACGAGCGCATGGACGCCAAGGCCGAGGCCCGCGCCGAGCTCGAGCGCGAGCGCGAGGCAGGCCTGTGGGCCGACGGCGCCGACGCCGCCGACGCAGCCGCCGGATCCGACGAGGGCGAGCGGTGACCGCTCGGCCGCTGACCCGCGACGCCGTGGCGACCGCGAAGCGCATCGTCGTGAAGGTCGGCTCGTCATCGATCTCCGGCGAGAACGCCGGCCAGATCGAACCGCTCGTCGACGCCCTCGCGGCCGCGCACGCGCGCGGGGCCGAGATGATCCTCGTCTCCTCGGGCGCGATCGCGACCGGCATGCCGTTCCTGAAGCTCGACGCGCGGCCCGACGACCTCGCGACCCAGCAGGCCGCGGCATCCGTCGGCCAGAACGTGCTCATCTACCGCTACCAGGACTCGCTGCGCCGCTACGGCATCGTCGCGGGCCAGGTGCTCCTCACCGCGGGCGACCTGGAGAACGACACGCACCGCCTGAACGCCCAGCGTGCCATGGAGCGGCTGCTCGGCCTGCGGATCCTGCCCATCGTCAACGAGAACGACACGGTCGCGACGCACGAGATCCGATTCGGCGACAACGACCGGCTCGCCGCGATGGTCGCCGAGCTCGTCGACGCCGAGCTGCTCGTGCTGCTGTCCGACGTCGACGCGCTCTACACCAGGCCGCCGCACCTCGACGGTGCCGAGCGCATCGAGCACGTGCCGCACGGCGACCCGCTCGCGGGCATCGAGATCGGGTCGATCGGCCGTGCCGGCGTCGGCACCGGCGGTGCCGAGACGAAGGTGTCGGCGGCGCGGATCGCCGCGGCATCCGGCACCGGCGTGCTCCTCACGGCGACCACGCTGGTGTCAGAGGCCCTGTCGGGCGAGCCCATCGGCACCTGGTTCGAGCCCGCCGCGGGCTGATCGTCACACGGGTCCCATGCGCGCCCGGTCGAACTAGGCTGGCAGCATGACCGACGTCCGCACCGATCCTGCCGCCGACCTCGCGGCGGACCTCGCCACCGTGCTCGACGAGCGCCTCGCCGCTGCGAAGGAGGCGTCGCGCAGCCTCGCGCGCGCCACGACCGCCGAGAAGGATGCCGCGCTGCAGGCGATCGCCGAGCGCCTCCGCTCTCGCGCCGACGAGATCGTCGCCGCCAACCGCCTCGACCTCGAGGCCGGCCGCGTCTCCGGGCTCGGAAGCGGCCTCCTCGACCGGCTCACCCTCGACGAGCGACGGATCGGCGCGATCGCCGACGCGGTCCTCGAGCTCGTCGCCCTCACGGACCCCGTCGGCGAGACCGTGAGCGGGCGGACCCTGCCGAACGGCGTGCGGATCGAGCAGGTGCGCGTACCGCTCGGCGTCGTCGGCGCGATCTACGAGGCGCGGCCCAACGTCACGGTCGACATCGCGGCGCTCGCGCTGAAGAGCGGGAACGCGGTCGCGCTGCGCGGCGGCTCGGCGGCCGAGCGGACCAACGCGGTGCTCGTCGACGTGCTCCGCGAGGCGATCGCGAGTGCCGGGCTGCCGGGCGACGCCGTGCAGACCGTCGACGACTTCGGTCGCGACGGCGCGCGTCACCTCATGCGCGCACGCGACCACGTCGACGTGCTGATCCCGCGGGGGAGCGCGGCGCTCATCCGCGCCGTCGTCGACGAGGCCACCGTGCCGGTCATCGAGACGGGCGCCGGAGTGGTGCACATGTTCCTCGACGCGAGCGCGCGCGAGGACTGGTCGGTCGACCTCGTGCACAACGCGAAGGTGCAGCGGCCGAGCGTCTGCAATGCGCTCGAGACGCTGCTCGTGCACGCCGATGCGGCCGAGCGGCTGCTCCCGCCCGTTCTGGCGAAGCTCGAGGCGTCCGGCGTCACCGTCCACGGCGACGATCGCGTGCGGGCGCTCCACCCCGGGGCCGTGCCGACCACCGACGAGGACTGGGCGACCGAGCACATGAGCCTCGACCTCTCGGTCGGCATCGTCGACTCGCTCGACGACGCGCTCGCGCACATCCGCCGCTACTCCACCAAGCACACCGAGTCGATCGTGACCAACGACCTCGGCAACGCCGAGCGCTTCCTCGACGAGGTCGACGCGGCAGCGGTCATGGTCAACGCCTCGACGCGGTTCACCGACGGCGCCGAGTTCGGCTTCGGCGCCGAGGTCGGCATCTCCACGCAGAAGCTCCACGCTCGCGGACCCATGGGCCTGCCCGAACTGACGAGCACCAAGTGGATCGTCCGCGGCGCCGGGCACGTGCGCGCCTGAGCCGACTCGGCTCCCGCGTGCCCGCTAGACTGTCCTGAGCGAACCCCCGCGTAGATCTTCGAAGGAGCGGCGAATGAGCCTGGCGACCGCAGTGCTGACGAGCACGGTGCTGACCGAGACGGTGCACGCGAGGGAGCTCCCGATGGAGCCGATCATGTACGGCGTCGTGGCCATCGCGCTCTTCTTCGTGCTCGGCGTCATCACCTACTCGTACCGCGATGTCGCGAACCGCCACCGCGCGAAGGCCGCCGCCTACGCGGCCCGCCACGCCGGATCGGAGCACGGCGGCCACTGAGGCTGCCGAGCCGGTCGTGACCACCGAGACGCGCCGACCACGCATCGGCGTGATGGGCGGCACGTTCGACCCCATCCACCACGGGCACCTCGTGGCGGCCAGCGAGGTCGCGCAGTCGTTCGGCCTCGATGAGGTGGTGTTCGTCCCGACGGGTCGGCCGTACTACAAGGAGGTCGTCACGCCGGCTGAGCACCGCTACCTCATGACGGTTATCGCCACGGCGTCCAACCCGCGGTTCACGGTGAGCCGGGTCGACATCGATCGCAAGAAGCCGACGTACACCATCGACACGCTCCGCGACCTCCGGGCCGAGCGCCCCGAGGCCGACCTGTTCTTCATCTCCGGGGCCGACGCGATCGAGCAGATCCTCTCGTGGAAGGACGTCGAGGAACTCTGGTCGCTCGCGCATTTCGTGGCTGTGAGTCGCCCGGGACACGTGTTGTCCGTTTCGGGTCTGCCCGAGCAGGACGTAAGCTTGCTGGAGGTTCCGGCGTTGGCGATCTCGTCGACAGACTGCCGGGACCGAGTGCATCGGGGCTTCCCGGTGTGGTACCTGGTGCCTGACGGGGTCGTCCAGTACATCTCCAAGCACCACCTCTATCGGAGTGTCGAATGACGTCGTCGCAGGAACCGCCGCTCACGCGCCGCGAGATTCGCGAGCGCGAGCGGCTGATCGAGCAGCAGCAGGCTGCCTCGGCGACCCAGCAGACCGATGGCACGGCGCCTGCCCAGCCCCCGCAGGCCTCTCCGCCTGCGTACCCCCCGCCCCAGCAGTATCCGCAGCAGCAGCGCGTCCCGCAGCCGACCGGCCCGCAGGGCGGCGGCTACGGCGCCCCGGCCCGCGGCGCGCCCGCCGGTGCGCCGCAGCAGCGGCCCGGCGAGCCGCGTCCGGCGCCCCAGGCACCCGGCCGCCCCCCGCAGGCGTGGTCGGACGCTCCGACCCGCGGCCAGCAGGGCGGGCCGCAGCAGTACCCGCAATCCGCACCGCCTCCCCGCGACCCGTACACGTCGGGCGCGATGCCGGTTCCGCAGGGCGACCCGCGCGGGCAGGGCCAGCAACGGCCTCCGCAGGGCGAGGCGCCGAGGCCGCCGCAGGGGCCGCCGCGCAGTGCGCCCGGGCCCCGGACCACCCCCGAGCGCACGCTCACGCGTCGCGAGCTCCGGGCGATGCTGGACTCCCACGCGGGCGACGGCTTCGCCGACGACGAGTTCGATGAGGTGCCGCAGCGTCCGGCGCCCTCCGCACAGCGCGGACCCGGACCGCAGCAGCGGCCGCCGCAGGGCGGGCCCGACGGTCGCGGTCCTGCGCCGCAGCCGCCGTCGCGCCATCCGCACCAGCCGGCGCCGGGTCGCGCGGCCGCGCCGCACACGACCGTCGACGCGGGACTCGACGAGCCCGTCGCCGCACCGAAGCCGGTCGGCCACTGGACCTCGCAGCTGAACCTGCCCGACGAGCGCGTCGAGCCGTACGACCAGTTGCTCTCGCGCGGCGGATCGCCGAGCGGGGTCCCCACCACGACCAACGCGCTGATCCTGCCGACGCTCCCCGACCAGGGCGCCCTGGCCGGCACCCCGCTCGCACCGAGCGGCGAGATCATCGTGACGGGCTCGATCGACCTTCCGCGCAGCTACGGTTCGACGGGCGTGCACCCGAGCCAGATCGACTCGAGCGACGTCGACCGCATCTTCGACAGCAACGTCGAGGATGTCGCCGGGCCGGGCGTCGCGCCCGTCGCGGCGACGCGTGCGATCAGCACGCAGGGCCCCAGCAAGGCCATGATGGCGCCGCCGTCCAAGGAGGGCATGAACGTACCCCTCGTGCTCGCCGTCACCGCCGGCGTGCTCGCGCTCGGCGTCGTCGCCACGCTCGTGGTCGGCGCGGTCGCGGGCCTGTTCTGATCGTCATGACCGTTTCCAGGAAGTCGAGGACATGACCGCAACCGACCACGCGCACCGCCTGCTCGCCGTCGCCGCCCGCGCCGCCGATGCGAAGGGAGGCGAAGACCTGGTCGCACTCGACGTCTCGGCGCCGCTGCCGTTCACGGACGTCTTCCTTCTCGTCAGCGGCAACTCCGAGCGCAACGTGGTCGCGATCGCCGACGCCGTCGTCGACGCGATCCGGGAGGCCGGAGACGACGTCGTGCGACGTGAGGGCCGCGACGCCGGCCGCTGGGCGCTGCTCGACTTCGGCGACCTGGTCGTGCACGTCTTCCATCGCGAGGAGCGGATGTACTACGGCCTCGAGCGCCTCTGGCGCGACTGCCCCTCGATCCCTGTCGCACCGCTCATCGAGCGCGATGGCTCGGCCGCGTCGTCGGCCACCGGCTCGTCGTCGTGAGGTCGCCTCGATTTCATTTCGCGATGGGGGCTGGTGTACTCTGAATCTGTTGCCCCGAGCGGGCAGCACACCTCAAATGGGTCTGTGGCGCAGCTGGTAGCGCACCTGCATGGCATGCAGGGGGTCAGGGGTTCGAGTCCCCTCAGATCCACCATTCGGTCGAAGTCCTAACCCTGCCCCCCGCGCGATGCCGGCGGGCATCGGCGATACTGGTGGGCATGGAGTACGTGTCCAGAGTGGCGCGACCGCCGCTGGACGGGCTGATCGACGATCTGTACTACCTGGATGGTACGCCGCCGTACGCCATGCTGACGCTGCCGCCGAGCCCGGCGGCGCTGCTCATCGTCAACCTCGGTTCGCCGTTCCGCATCGGCGCCGGCACCGACGTCATCGAGACGGCCGAATACGCCGACGGCTGCGTGGTCACCACGCCCACCCGCGCGTTCGAGTTCGGCTACCCACTCCGGACCCGGTCCGTCGGCGTGCACTTCAAGCCGTGGGGGCTGGCACCGTTCCTGCCGATGCCCGCGGCCGAGCTGTGCGACCGGCCGGTGACGATTGAGCAGGTTTGGGGCCGGCCCGCCATAGCTGAACTGCGAGACCGGCTGGCCACGGCGGACGGACCGCACGAGATGCTGACGGTGCTCGAGGAAGAGCTACTGCGACGGCTGCGCGAGACGGCCGGCCTGGGGCTGGTCCGCCACACGAGCAGAATCATCGCGGCGACCAGCGGGGCGGTGGCGATCGGCGACCTGACGGTGGCAGCCGGTGTCAGCAGCACTCACCTGGCTCAGCGGTTCAAGGAGCTCATCGGCGTCACGCCGAAGAGGCTGGCGCGCAGCTACCGCTTCGC
>DASTQT010000372.1:0-2119 GCA_035761605.1 Agromyces sp.
GGCAGGGCGACGAACGTCTGCGCGAGCACGACCGCGGTGGTGGTGAACGGGATGCGGATGCCCCACTCCGCCAGCAGCGCGCCGAGCCAGCTCGTCCGGCCGAAGAGGAACAGCATCGCCACACCGCCCACCATCGGCGGCAGCACGAGAGGCACGGTGACGATCGCGCGCAGCACCGCCGCCGTGCGCACCGTGCTGCGCGCGATGAGCAGCGCGAGGGGCACGCCGAGCACGACGCACACCGCCGTCGCGACCGCTCCCGTCGCCAGCGACAGTCCGAGGGCCGAGAGCGCCTCCGGCGAGGTGACGTCACTCCACAGCGTCGACCATTCGACGCGGAGCACGAGCGCGCCGAGCGGGAGGACCAGCAGCGCGAGTCCCACGGCGGCCGGAATGACGAGCACGCGTGGGACGAAGCCGGAACGTCGGCTGCGATCGCGTTCGCCGATCGCCCGCTCCCCGGTCACGGCGCCCCGAAGCCGTGGTCGGCGAGCACCGCCTGCGCATCGTCGCCGAGCACGAACGCGACGAAGGCGTCTGCCGCCGCCGCATTCGCCGCACCGGCCAGCGCCGCGACCGGGTAGCGGTTGACGACGTCATCGGCACCCTCGGGCACGACCGCGTCGACGGCGGCGGTGCTGGAGGCATCCGTCACGTACACCAGCCCGGCGTCCGCCTCGCCGGCGGCCACCTTCGTGAGCACCGCGGTGACGTTCTGCTCGTAGCTGTCGGCGCTGGCCTCGACACCCGCGCTCGACAGCAGGGTGGCCGAAGCCGCGCCGCACGGCACTTCGGCGGCGCACAGCACGACGGTCGCGGCCGGGTCGGCGAGATCGTCGAGACCGCGGATGCCCGCGGGATTGCCGGCGGGGACGACGAGCACGAGTGTGTTCGTCGCGAACACGCGCGGGTCATCGGCGAGACCCTCGTCGACGACCCGCGTCATGCTGCGCTCGTCCGCGGCTGCGAACACGTCCGCCGGCGCCCCCTCGACGAGCTGCGTCGCCAGCGTCGAGGAGCCCTCGTACGCTATCGGCCGGACGTCGACGGACGGATGCCGCTCCTCGAACATGGTCGACAGCTCGTCGAACGCCGCCGCGAGCGAGGCGGCCGCGTACACGGTCAGCGCGCCCGAGAGCCCGGATCCCGAGCCGGCCGCGGACGGGGTCGCCGCTCCTGTGCCGTCCTCGGCGGGCGCGCAGCCGGTGAGGCCGAGCGCGAGGGCGGTGACGACGGAGGCGCCGAGGACGATCGGGCGGTGCACGTCAGGCCCTGGGCGTCTCGACGATCACCGTGGTGGCCTTCACCACCGCGACGGCGAGCGAGCCGGGCTCGAGGGCGAGCTCGCGGACGGCCTCGGACGACATGAGCGACACGACCCGGTGCGGGCCGGACTGGATGTCGACCTGCGCCATCACCCCGTCGATCTGCACGCGGGTGACGAGGCCGACGAAGCGGTTGCGGGCGCTGGTGAGCACGTCGGCCGGGTCGCGCGGCGACGCCGCGAGCTCGACGGCGTGCGCCGCGAGCGCGTCGCCCGGGATGGCGGTGGGCGATGCGCCGGTCGTCGGCAGCGTGCCCGCGTCCACCCACCGCCGGACGGTGTCGTCGCTCACCCCGAGCAGGCGGGCGGCTTCGGCGATCTTGTATGTGGCCACGCTGCCACGGTACCCGCATCTGCGGATAGATGTTCATACTTTCTCCGCATGGGCGGGCGATTCTCCTGGCGCGCCAGGGCTGGCGGAGGGCGCGACGTGGCGGTCACTGTTTGTCAACCGGGGTCCGCGAGCCCGCGGCCAGACGTAGGTTGCTGGCACGACGGAAGGAGTCAGCGATGGACCGGGACACCAGCGCATCGAAGCCGGAGGACGAGGGCACGCCGAAGCCGGGAGGCCTCGGACCGGACGGCACGATCCCCGACGACCCGGACGGTGTCGCCGCCGGTCACACGGGCGAGCCGTCGACGTTCGAGCCCGAGGAGGACGAGAGCGGTGCCTAGCCCCGACGCGGCAGACAGCTCCAGGGCGGCACGCAACGAGACCCACCACCGCGTCGTGGTCGTCGGCGGCGGCAACGGCGGGATCTCGGTCGCGGCGCGGCTGCGCCGGCGCGGCATCAA
>DASTQT010000373.1:0-3319 GCA_035761605.1 Agromyces sp.
AGCTTGACGCCGTCCTCCTTGCGCTTGACGCGCTCGACGAACTTCGCGACGCCCTCACCGGAGTCGCGGATCTGCGCGAGCATCTGCAGCACGGCCTCGTTCGCGCCGCCGTGCAGCGGGCCGGAGAGGGCCTGGATTCCGGCGGAGATCGAGGCGTAGAGGTTCGCGCCGGTCGAGCCGACGAGACGCACGGTGGAGGTCGACGCGTTCTGCTCGTGGTCCTCGTGGAGGATCAGCAGCCGGTCGAGCGCCTTCGCGAGCGTGGGGTCGATCGTGTACGGCTCGGCCATGTTGCCGAAGTTCAGCCGCAGGAAGTTCTCGACGAAGTTGAGCGAGTTGTCGGGGTAGAGGAACGCCTGGCCGATGCTCTTCTTGTGCGCGTACGCCGCGATCACGGGCAGCTTCGCGAGCAACCGGATGGTGGTCAGCTCGACATGATCGGGGTCGTGCGGGTCGGACGAGTCCTCGTAGTAGGTCGAGAGCGCGGCGACGGCGCTGGAGAGCACGGCCATCGGGTGCGCGGTGTGCGGCAGCGCCGAGAAGAACCGCTTGAGGTCTTCGTGGAGGAGCGTGTGACGACGGATCTTCTCGTCGAACTCGGCGAGCTGGTCGGGCGTGGGCAGCTCGCCGTACATCAGCAGCCAGGCGACCTCGAGGTAGGTCGAGTGCTCGGCGAGCTGCTCGATCGGGTAGCCGCGATAGCGGAGGATGCCCTGCTCGCCGTCGATGTAGGTGATCGACGAACGCGTGGACGAGGTGTTCACGAAGCCGTAGTCGAGCGCGGTGAGCCCGGTCTGGCGCGTGAGGGTCGACAGGTCGATGCTCGAGTTGCCCTGCGAGGCCACGTGGATCGGGAACTCGGCGGTTCCGCCCGGGAAGGCCAGCGTCGCGGTGTCGGGGCGGTCGGCCCCGGCCGCTTCGTTCACGACGTTGCTCACGGCGTCTCCTGTGATCGTCACTTTCGCGGTCCCCTGCTCTCCGGCCGGGCGTCGGTCGGCGCGCGCGGCCCGGATACAGCCTAGACGTGCCGACGGCACACTGTCGCATCCGCCAACAGATGCGCCGTTCGATTGGCGGATGTCACATCACGGCGGTGGCGCGCAGGCGCGCCGCGGCCGAGGCGATCCGCTCGTCGGGCGCCGTGAGCGAGAGCCGCACGTGCTCAGGGAAGTGCGTGCCGTAGAAATGCCCCGGTCCGCCGAGGATTCCGAGGTCGGCGAGGCGCCCGATGGACTCCCACGCGTCGCGCCCCTCCGTGGCCCAGAGGTACAGGCCCGCCTCGCTGTGGTCGACGCGGAATCCGGCGTCCTCGAGGGCGGGCTTCAGCAGCGACCGCCGGGCGCGATAGCGCTCCTTCTGCTCGGCGACATGCGCGTCGTCGCCGAGCGCGACGGTCATCGCGGCCTGCAGCGGCGCCGGCACCATGAGGCCGGCATGCTTCCGCGCGGTCGTGAGCCGGGCGATCGAGTCGCGGCATCCGGCGACGAACGCGGCACGGTACCCGGCCATGTTCGACTGCTTCGAGAGCGAGTAGATGGCGAGGATGTGCGTCGTGTCGCCGTCGGTCACGCGCGGGTCGAGGATGCTCGGCACGGCACCGTCCTGCCACGGCGCCTCCCAGCCGAGCTCGGCGTAGCACTCGTCACCCACGATCACCGCACCGAGCTCGCGCGCCCTCGCGACCGCGCGCCGGAGCTCGTCGATGCCGAGGACCCGCCCATCGGGGTTGCCCGGCGAGTTCAGCCACACGAGCCGGGTGTTCTCGGGCCAGGCGGCGGGGTCGTCGGATGCGACGGCGGTCGCGCCCGCGAAGACCGCGCCCATCTCGTAGGTCGGGTAGGCCGCCCGCGGGTGCACCACCCGGTCGCCCTCGCCGACGCCGAGGAAGAAGGGCAGCAGCGCGACGAGTTCCTTCGAGCCGATCGTCGGCAGCACGGCGTCCGTGTCGAGACCCGTCACGCCGCGGCGTCGCGCGAACCACTCGACGATCGCACGGCGCAGCGCGGTCGTGCCGATCGTGGTCGGGTAGCCGTGCGCGTCGGTCGCCGCGGTCAGCGCATCGCGCACGACCTGCGGCGTCACGTCGACGGGCGACCCGATCGACAGGTCGACGATGCCGTCGCGGTACGCGATCGCGCGATCGTGGTACGGAACCATGAGGTCCCAGGGGTACTCGGGCAGCGCGCCGAGCGCCATGCTCAGTGGCCTTGGGGCGGAAGCGCCGCGACGAGCGGATGGTCCTTCGCGATCACGCCGACCTTGGCGGCGCCGCCGGGCGAGCCGACGTCGTCGAAGAACTCGACGTTGGCCTTGTAGTAGTCGGCCCACTCGTCGGGCAGGTCGTCCTCGTAGTAGATGGCCTCGACGGGGCACACCGGCTCGCAGGCGCCGCAGTCGACGCACTCGTCGGGGTGGATGTAGAGCGAGCGCTCACCCTCGTAGATGCAGTCGACGGGACACTCGTCGATGCAGGCTCGGTCTTTCACATCGACGCACGGCAGGGCGATGACGTAGGTCACGGTGGGTCGCGTTCCCTTCGATGAGGCTGGAATGCCAGTCTACGCGCGTGGCGCGGTCACGCGGCGCGTGCGGCGCTTCGTGACGGCAGCGACGGCCAGGCCACCACGAGCACCCCGATGAGCGCGGGTGCGACCGCCCAGACCGTTCCGATCGGACCGCTCAGCACCATCACGGAGCCGCCCGGGCCGGGGAGCGAGAGCACCGCGACCGAGGCGACCACGCCGGCGGCCGCAGCCGCCGAGGCCGCTCGGCCGCCCGCGACGAGTCGGATGCCGACGAGCAGCGCGGCGACGCCGACGAGCGCCAGCGCGAGCCCCCACGGGATGCTCGCCTCGCCGACCTGCCACGCGTGCCGGTGTCCCACGGTGCCGAGGATGCCGTAGACGAGCCCCACACCGAACGCGATGGCGAGCGTGCCGATCCGCGAGGCGAGCGATCGCCCGTCGCCGCGCCCTGTCGCAGCGCTCACTGCGGCGCGGGCGTGACCGTGTAGGTCACGGTCGTCTCATCGCCGGCGAGGATGACGAGGTGCTCGCCGTCGGTGTACACGGATCCGCCGCCGGCGTTGCCCGAGAGCGCGGCATCCTCGCCGAAGCCGGCGCCCGTCAGTGCCGACTTCGCGTCGGCGAGCGGGTCGGCGGAGTCGGAGGTGAGCACGACGACCCAGCCTTCGGTGTCGCCGCCCGCGCCGCCCGCGAGCTCGATGGTGCCGTCGATGACCGGCACGGACTCCGGGAAGTCGGCGGGAAGGTCGCCCCCGAGCTCCACGTCTCCACCGGAGGCGCCCTCGACCGCATCC
>DASTQT010000374.1:0-7523 GCA_035761605.1 Agromyces sp.
CCCGCACCGCGTTTCCGGTGGTCGAGTAACGACGAAGGAGCGTATCGAGACCCGACGCGGGTCTCGATACGCTCGCTCCTCGACCACCGGGAGCGGGTCACACGTGCCGCTCGTCGACGCCGTCGTATGCCGAGAGCGGACGGATGAGGGCGTTGGACGCGGCCTGCTCGATGACGTGCGCCGTCCACCCGGTGACCCGCGACGCCACGAACAGCGGCGTGAACATCTCGGTGTCGAAGCCCATGAGGTGGTACGCGGGCCCCGACGGGTAGTCGAGGTTGGGGTGGATGCCCTTGCGCGCGACGAACTCGCGCTCGAGCGCGTCGGAGAGCGCCGCGACATCCGGTCGGTCGTAGAACTCGATGAGCGTGTCGAGCGCGGCGGTCATGGTCGGCACGCGCGAGTCGCCGTTCTTGTACACGCGGTGGCCGAAGCCCATGATCTTGCGCTTCGCGGCGAGCGCCTCGTCGAGCCAGGGTACGACGTTCTCGGCTGACCCGATCTCGTCGAACACGTGCATGACGGCCTCGTTCGCGCCGCCGTGCAGCGGCCCCTTGAGCGCGCCGATCGCGCCGACGACCGCGGAGTACAGGTCGGAGAGCGTCGAGGTGATCACGCGCGCCGTGAACGTCGACGCGTTGAAGGAGTGCTCCGCGTACAGGATCATCGACACGTCGAACGCGTCGACCACGAGCGGGTCGGGCACCTCGCCGAAGGTCATGTGCAGGAAGTTCGCCGAGTAGTCGAGGTCGTCGCGCGGCGGCACGAGATCCTGGCCGCGGCGACGGCGCTGGTCGTAGGCCACCACGGCGGGCAGCGCGGCGAACAGCCGCGTCGCCTTGGCGAGGTTCGCCTCCGGGGCGGCGTCGTCGGCCGCAGGGTCCGACGCGCCGATGACGCTCACGGCGGTGCGCACGACGTCCATCGGATGGCACGTGGTCGGCAGCAGGTCGATGGCGGCCCGCACGTTCGGCTGCAGGGCGCGCCCGGCGCGCTCGGACGCATGGAACGCCTCGAGCTCGGCGGCCGACGGCAGTTCGCCGTGCCACAGCAGGTAGGCGACCTCCTCGAAGCGCTTGGCAGCGGCGAGCTCCTGCACGGGGTAGCCGCGGTAGAGCAGCGAGTTGGTCTCGGGGTTCACCTTCGAGATGGCTGTGGTGTCGACCACGACGCCGGCGAGGCCCTTGCGGATGTCGGGCGCCGGCGTCGGCGCGGTCGAGATGGTGTCGGTCATGGCGTTCGGCCCTCCGGGATCGTCAGCGTGCGACGGTGAAGTTGAAGATCGAGGTGTCGAAGTGGTTGTAGCCCTCGTAGTCGATGAGCTCGTAGAGGTCGGCGCGGTGCTGCATCTCGGGCAGGAGCCGAGTGAGCGCACCGGCATCCGTCAGCTCGTCGAGGCCGCGGCCCGCGGCGCCCATCGCGATGCGCAGCAGCGACACGGGCCAGATCACGATGTTCATGCCGACGTCGGCGAGTTGCTGCACCGTGAACAGGTCGCTCTTCCCGAACTCGGTCATGTTCGCGAGCAGCGGCACGTCGACCGCGGCGCGGATCGCGGCGAACTCCTCGAGCGAGGCCATCGCCTCGGGGAAGATCGCGTCGGCGCCGGCGTCGACGAGTCGCTTGGCGCGGTCGACCGCGGCGTCGAGGCCGTCGACCGCTCGGATGTCGGTCCGCGCCATGATCAGGAAGTTCTCGTCGCGCCGCGCATCGACCGCCGCGGCGATCCGCTGCAGGGCCGTGTGCTCGTCGACGACCTGCTTGCCGTCGAGGTGACCGCACCGCTTGGGGTTGACCTGGTCCTCGATGTGCAGGCCCGCGAGCCCGGCGTCCTCCATCTCCTGCACGGTGCGGGCGACGTTCATGGGCTCGCCGAAGCCGGTGTCGGCGTCGATGATCGCGGGCAGCTCGGTCATCCGGGCGATCTGCCGGCCGCGGCCGGCCACCTCGCTGAGCGTGGTCAGCCCGATGTCGGGCAGGCCGAGGTCGGCGGAGAGCACGGCGCCCGAGATGTAGACGCCCTCGAAGCCCTTGCGCTCGATGAGCCGCGCTGAGAGCGGGTTGAACGCGCCCGGGAAGCGGAGCAGCTCGCCGCTCGCGAGGCGCTCGCGGAACAGCCGGCGCTTCTCGTGCGCGGGGGTCTGTGCGTACAGCATGGGTCCTCCTAGAAGATGCCGTGCGGGGTCTCGACGGACGCGAGCACCCCCGGCGCGGCGATGATGGTCAGCTGCCCGAGCTCCTCGGGGGTCAGCTGGGGCAGGCGCTGCGCGACATCCAGGAACCGCTCGATCTCGGCGGGCTCGAGCACGTCGGCGGCCAGCGTACGGAACTTCTGCACGTACTGCTCGCGACCGAAGGGCCGCGCACCGAGCGGGTGCGCGTCGGCGACCGCGATCTCGTCGACGATGGTCTCGCCGTCCGTCAGCGTGATGACCACGCGGCCGCCGAACGCCTTCTCGGCGATGTCGAGCGAGTGGTAGCGGCGCGTCCACTCCGGGTCCTCGACCGTGGTGACCTTGCGCCAGAGCTCGACCGTGTCGGGGCGGCCCGCACGCTCGGGGGCGTACGAGTGGGCGTGGTGCCAGGCGCCGTCCTGCAGCGCCACGGTGAAGATGTACGGGATGGAGTGGTCGAGCGTCTCGCGCGAAGCGGTCGGGTCGTACTTCTGCGGGTCGTTCGCCCCGGAGCCGATCACGACGTGCGTGTGGTGCGAGGTGTGGATGACGACGCTCGCGATCGTCGACGGGTCGGCGACCAGCTCGGGGTACTCGTGGTGGAGCTTGCGGGCGAGGTCGATCCAGGCCTGCGCTTGGTACTCGGCCGAGTGCTCCTTGGTGTAGGTGTCGAGGATGGCGCGCTTGGCCTCGCCGCGCTCGGGCAGCGGCACGTCGTACGCGGCATCCGGCCCGTCGAGGAGCCACGCGATCACGCCGTCCTCGCCCTCGTAGATCGGGGTGGGGCTGGTCTCTCCGCGCATCGCGCGGTCGACCGCCTCGACGGCCATCTTGCCCGCGAATGCCGGGGCGTGCGCCTTCCACGTCGAGATCTCGCCCTTGCGCGACTGGCGGGTCGCGGTGGTCGTGTGCAGCGCCTGGCCGACGGCCTGGAAGATCGTGGTCGGGTCGAGTCCGAGGAGCGTGCCGATGCCGGCCGCGGCCGACGGGCCGAGGTGGGCGACGTGGTCGATCTTGTGCTCGTGCAGCGAGATCGCCTTCACGAGGTCGACCTGGATCTCGTAGCCGGTGGCGATGCCGCGCACGAGCTCGCGACCGGTGAGGCCGCGGGCCGCGGCGAGATGCTGGGCGACGGCGAGGATCGGCGGGATGTTGTCGCCCGGGTGCGAGTACTCGGCGGCGAGGAACGTGTCGTGGAAGTCGAGCTCGCGCACGGCGACGCCGTTCGCCCAGGCCGCCCATTCGGGGCTGGTGCGCCGGGCAGGGTCGAGGCCGAACACGGTCGCGCCGTCGCCGTGCACCGACACCGGATGGCTCAGCGCCTGGCTGCGCGCGGCGACGACGGGGCGGCGCGTGAGCGAGGCCGCCGCGACCGAGGCGTTGTCGATGACGCGGTTGACGACCATCTCGGCGACCTCGTCGGTCACGTCGACCGGGTCGGCGGCGACCTCGGCGATCTTCCAGGCGAGCTGGCCGTCGCGGGCGAGGTTCTCGTCGCTGCGGTGGACGCGCACGTGGTGCATCTGCACGTTGGGACCTTCCGTTTCCTATGCGGCGTCGGCCGAGGTGGCCAGCGCGTTGGTCAGGCTCATGTGCAGGTGCACATGCGTGGCGTGGGAGGCGAGCTCCGGGTCGCGGGCGAGGATCGCGTCGACGATGAGGAGGTGCTCGCCCGCGGCGGCGCGCAGCCGCTCGGGGTTGTGCCGGGAGAGCCGGCGGATGCGGGCCGAGTGCAGCTGCACGCTGCGCAGCGCCGTCGCGAGGAACGGGTTGGCGACCGCGGCCTCGATCGCGTCGTCGAGGTCGTCGACGATCGCGAAGTAGGCGACGAGCCCCTCCTCGCCCTGGGCCAGCAGCTGGGGCGCCTCGCGCAGGCGGTCGCGGATCGCGAGGAACGGCGCATCCTCGTGCCGCTGCGCCGCGAGGCCCGCGGCCTTCGCCTCGAGCGCCTCGCGCAGCTCGTAGAGCGAGACGATGTCGTCGCGCTCGACGGCCGTCACGACCGTGCCGCGACCGGATGCCTCGACGAGGCCGTCGGCCGCGAGCTGCCGGAGCGCCTCGCGCACCGGGGTGCGGCTCACGCCGAGACGGGTCGACTGCTCGACCTCCTGCAGCACCGTTCCGGGCTCGAGCTCGCCGTCGAGGATCTCGGTGCGGAGGGTGCGGTACGCGCGATCACCGGCTCGCATGCGGTCCTCCTTCGACGTCGACGTCCGACCTCAATGTATACACGGATGGCCGCGACATCCGCAATGTCTCGCACATTTCGGGCCCGAGGACTGGCGCTCTCGCCATCTCGTGTATACATTAAGCCCACCTCGCACCAGAGTCGGCGCGGGACGGACAGCACGTCCCGAGGCCGTGGCACCGTCGCCCTCGCGGTGAGCGGGAAGCGCGCGACGGAATAGCGAACCTCGATGCGTCCGCCCCTGCGACGGTTTCCAACCGGCTCATGTCAACTCGACTTCACATGAGGCCGCGCTGACACGAGCCAACCGCAACACCGTGTCGCGCTCACGCCGCCGGCGGCGAGCGGGCAGGCGGACCGTCGGTGCCGGCGGTGCCGGCGAGCGGATGGCACGGCACCGCCGCGTCGGCGCCCGCGGGACGAAGGCCCCGGCCCCGCTCGGTGCGGCGCGCCTACTCTCGGGCCATGGAGGCGACGACGCCGTCGACGACCCGCTGGGCATCCATTGAGAAGGATGTCGCGGCGTTCGGGGTGCGGCCGAACCTCGTCGACTACGAGGCCGAGTGCGCGGTGTTCAGCTGGGACGAGGCGCGCCGCGCGCTCGACGGCCTGCCGGGCGGCGGCGTCAACATCGCGCACGAGGCCGTGGACCGGCACGCGACCGGGCGACTCGCCGACCACGAGGCGCTGCGCTTCGTGCGCGCCGACGGCACGACACGGTCGCTGACCTACCGCGAGCTCGCCGGCGAGGTCGCACGGTTCGCGGCCGTGCTGCGCCGGCTCGGCGTCGAACACGGCGAGCGCGTGTACTCCCTGCTCGGCCGCATGCCGGTGCTGTACGCGGCAGTGCTCGGCACGCTCAAGCACGGCGCGGTGTTCTGCCCGCTGTTCTCGGCGTTCGGTCCCGAGCCGGTGCGGCAGCGCATGCAGATCGGCTCGGGCCGGGTGCTCGTGACGACGCGCGCGCTGTACCGGCGCAAGGTCGTGCCGATCCGCGACGAGCTGCCCGCCCTGCGGCACGTGCTGCTGGTCGATGCGGATGGCGCGCCCGAGCCGGGCACACTCGACCTCGCCGCGCTGCTCGCGGAGGCGGCGGGCGCGGGCGGCGCCGACGGCGCTCCGACCGCGGCCACCGGCCCCGAGGACATGGCCCTGCTCCACTTCACGAGCGGCACGACGGGCCGGCCGAAGGGCGCCATCCACGTGCACGACGCCGTGACCGCGCATTTCGCGACGGGCCGATACGCGCTCGACCTGCACCCCGACGACGTGTACTGGTGCACGGCCGACCCGGGCTGGGTGACGGGCACGTCGTACGGCATCATCGCGCCGCTCGTGCACGGCGTGACGGCGATCGTCGACGAGGAGGAGATGGACGCCGAACGCTGGTACCGCATCCTCGCCGAGCAGCGCGTGAGCGTCTGGTACACCGCGCCGACCGCGTTGCGCATGCTCATGAAGGCGGGTGCCGAACGGGCTGAGGGACACGACCTCTCGGCGCTCCGGTTCGTCGCGAGCGTGGGCGAGCCGTTGAACCCCGAGGTCGTCGTGTGGGGTCAGGAGGCGTTCGGCCTGCCGGTTCACGACAACTGGTGGCAGACCGAGACCGGCGGCATCATGATCTCGAACTACCCGGCGATGGACATCCGGCCGGGGTCGATGGGGCGGCCGCTGCCCGGCATCGAGGCGGCCGTCGTCGCGCGCGACGAGACGGGGGCGCCCGTCGTCCGCGACGGCGAGGCGGTGCTGTGCGAGCCGGATGTCACGGGCGAGCTCGCGCTCCGACCCGGCTGGCCGTCGATGTTCCGCGGCTACCTCGACGAGGAGGAGCGCTACCGCAAGTGCTTCGCGGGCGGTTGGTACCTCACGGGCGACCTCGCGCGGCGCGATGCCGACGGGTACTTCTGGTTCGTCGGGCGCGGAGACGACGTGATCAAGTCGTCGGGCCACCTGATCGGTCCGTTCGAGGTCGAGAGCTGCCTCATGGAGCACGACGCGGTCGCGGAGGCCGCCGCCATCGGCGTGCCCGACGCGGTGGCCGGCGAGGTCGTGAAGGCGTTCGTCGAGTTGAAGCCGGGGCACGAGCCATCCGACGCCCTGCGTCTCGAGCTCATCGGCTTCGCCCGCAAGCGGCTCGGCTCCGCGGTGGCGCCCCGCCTGCTCGACTTCGCGTCGGCGCTGCCGAAGACGCGGAGCGGCAAGATCCTGCGCCGGCTGCTGAAGGCGCGCGAGCTCGGGCTGCCCGAGGGCGACACGTCGACGCTGGAGGCCGGACGATGAGCCCGTGGATGTCGCCGGAGGAGCGCGCGGCGCGGATCGCGGCCGACCCCGACCGCGCGGTCGAGCTGCTGCGGCAGATGGTGCGCGTGCGCCGGCTCGAGGAACGCTGCGTCGAGCTGTACTCGGCGGCGAAGATCCGCGGGTTCCTGCACGTGTACATCGGCGAGGAGGCCGTCGCCGCCGGGGTCATGTCGGTGCTCCAACCGGATGACGCGGTCGTCGCCACGTACCGCGAGCACGGGCACGCGCTGCTGCGCGGCGTGCCGGCCGAGGCGATCATGGCCGAGATGTTCGGCCGCGTCGAGGGATGCTGCCGCGGGCGCGGCGGGTCGATGCACCTGTTCGACGCGGGCACGCGGTTCTACGGCGGCAACGCGATCGTCGCGGGCGGGCTGCCGCTCGCGGTCGGCCTCGCGCTCGCCGACAAGATGACGGGGCGCGATCGCGTGACGGCGTGCTTCTTCGGCGAGGGCGCGATGGCCGAGGGCGAGTTCCACGAGAGCATGAACCTCGCGGCGCTCTGGGACCTGCCCGTGCTGTTCTGCTGCGAGAACAACCTCTACGCGATGGGGACCGCGCTCGAGCGGTCGGAGTCGCAGACCGATCTCGCGCTGAAGGCGTCGGGGTACGCGGTCGCGGCGTGGGCGGTCGACGGCATGGACGCGCTCGCGGTCGAGGAATCCGCGCGGCGCGCGGTCGACGCAGTGCGCGCGGGCGGCGGCCCGCACTTCCTGGAGCTGCGCACCTACCGGTTCCGTGCGCACTCGATGTTCGACCCCGAGCGCTACCGCGACAAGGCCGAGGTGGAGCAGTGGATGGAGCGCGACCCGATCGAGCTGATGCGGCGCGAGCTCGAGGCATCCGGTCACCTCTCGCCGGCG
>DASTQT010000375.1:0-2313 GCA_035761605.1 Agromyces sp.
GCGAAGCGCGTCATCGCCGCCGAGGGCGCGCACTTCGCGCCGCCGAGCATCGGCATCCGGTTCAAGTCGTTCGAGGCCGCGACGCGCGCCCGCGGCATCCGCACCCTCGACCTGTTCGTCACCGCGCTCGTCGAGCACGGCGGCATCCCCGACGGGCTCGCCCTCACGCTGCCGAAGGTGTCGACCGTCGCGCAGGTGCAGGCGATGGCGGAGGTCGCATCCGCCCTCGAACGCGCGCTCGGCCTCGACGCAGGCCGCCTGCGGTTCGAGGTGCAGGTGGAGACGCCGCAGCTGATCCTCGGCGCCGACGGGCTCTGGCCCGTGGCACGGCTGGCCCTCGCCGCGCCCGGCCGGATCAGCGGGCTCCACTACGGCACGTACGACTACAGCGCGGCCCTCGGCATCGCGCCCGGGCAGCAGTCGATGGAGCATCCCGCGGCGGACTTCGCGAAGCAGGCCATGCAGGTGGCCGTGGCCGGCACCGGCATCCGGCTGTCGGATGGCTCGACCAACGTGCTGCCCATCGGCGACCGTGCCGGCGACGCGTGGCGGCTGCACGCGCGCCTCGTGCGACGGTCGCTCGAGCGCGGCTTCCCGCAGGGGTGGGACCTGCACGCGCACCAGCTGCCGACGCGGTTCCTCGCGACGTACGCGTTCTACCTCGACGGCTACGGCGAGGCGGCGGCGCGGCTCCGCCACCACCGCGAGCAGACCGCCGGCGACGTGCTCGACGAGCCGGCGACCGTGCGCGCGCTCGCCGGGTTCGTGCTGCGTGCCATCCGGTGCGGTGCCATCCCGGCCGCCGAGGTCGCGGCCGACACCGGGTACGACGCGGCGGAGCTGCTGGGCCTCGCCCACCCGAGACGTGCGCGGTCGGCGGCGCCCGCACCGACCGTACCGACCGCACCGACCGCACCGACCATCCCGAACCAGGAGGCGACGTGAGTTACTTCACCCCGGCGGGCGGGCTGCCCGCCCAGACCGAGCTCCTCACCGACCGCGCGATCGTGACGCCGGCGTACACGTTCATCCCGAAGGGCGTGCTGCGCGACATCGTCACGAGCAATCTGCCGGGGTTCACGAAGACCCGTGCGTGGATCCTCGCGCGGCCGATCGCGGGCTTCGCGACGACGTTCTCGCAGCTCATCGTCGAGATCGGGCCCGGCGGCGGGGCCGAGCGGCCCGAGCAGGAGCTCGGCGTCGAGGGCGTCGTGTTCGTGACCTCCGGTGAACTCACCCTGACGCTCGAGGCCGAGCGCGAGCGGCACGTGCTCGGGCCCGGCGGCTACGCGTACCTCGCGGCGGGGGAGCGCTGGTCGATCGCGAACGCCGGTGCCGAGGCCGTGAGCTTCCACTGGATCCGGAAGGCGTACGAGCCGCTCGAGGGGCACACCGCCACGTCGTTCGTCACGCGCGACCAGGACGTGGTGCCGCAGCCGATGCCCGAGACGGATGGCGCGTGGGCGACGAGCCGCTTCGTCGACCCTGACGACCTCGCACACGACATGCACGTGAACATCGTGACGTTCCAGCCGGGCGGGTCGATCCCGTTCGCCGAGACGCACGTCATGGAGCACGGCCTGTTCGTGCTCGAGGGCAAGGGCGTGTACCGGCTGAACGACGACTGGATCGAGGTCGAGGCCGGCGACTTCATGTGGCTCCGGGCGTTCTGCCCGCAGGCCTGCTACGCCGGTGGGCCGGGTCCGTTCCGGTACCTGCTCTACAAGGACGTGAACCGGCAGGTGCGGCTGGGCGACTCGGCGGGGGGCGGCGGGCACCTGTCGAGCGCGGCCTTCTCCAATTATCCAAGTGGACAATTCGAGCGCTGACGGCTAGCGTCGACCCCATGCGAATCCTCCTCATCGGTGCGGGGGGCGTGGGCGATGCGATCGCCAGGATCGCCGCCCGCCGCGACTTCTTCGAGCTGATCGTCGTGAGCGACTACGACGAGTCCCGCGCCCGCCGCACGGTCGACTGGATCCGTGCGCGGCACGGCGACGAGGTGGCGGCACGATTCGCGACGGCGCAGATCGATGCGAGCGACCCCGAGGTCGTGGCATCCGTCGCCCGCGACCACCGCGCAACGCACGTGATGAACGCCGTCGAGCCGAAGTTCGTGCCCTCGATCTTCGCGGGCGCGCTCGCCGCAGGCGCCGACTACCTCGACATGGCGATGAGCCTGTCCGAGCCGCACCCGACCGACCCGTACGCCGAGACCGGCGTGAAGCTCGGCGACGACCAGTTCGCGCAGGCCGACGACTGGGAGCAGGCGGGCCGCCTCGCGCTCGTGGGCATGGGCGTCGAGCCCGGCCT
>DASTQT010000376.1:0-6033 GCA_035761605.1 Agromyces sp.
CTACGAGCACGAGATGCTCGTGACGAGCGAGGTCGAGGGGATGCCGGTGAACACCGGGCTCGTCATCCACTCCGAGCGCGGCTCGGCGCTCGGCCGCGTCGTGGGCGAGCAGGAGGTGCGGCTCGTCCGCGGCGACCGCGAGGTGTTCGGCCTGCACGGGCGCTCGGCCGAGCAGCGGCTCGCGATCGACCTGCTCCTCGACCAGGAGATCGGCATCCTCTCGCTCGGCGGACGCGCCGGCACCGGCAAGTCGGCGCTCGCGCTGTGCGCCGGCCTCGAGGCGGTGCTCGAACGGCAGCAGCACAAGAAGATCATGGTGTTCCGGCCGCTCTACGCGGTCGGCGGCCAGGAGCTCGGATTCCTCCCCGGCGACCAGGGCGAGAAGATGAACCCATGGGCGCAGGCGGTCTTCGACACGCTCGGCGCGCTGGTGTCCGACAACGTCCTCGAAGAGGTGGTGGACCGCGGCATCCTCGAGGTGCTTCCGCTCACGCACATCCGCGGCCGGTCGCTGCACGACGCGTTCGTCATCGTCGACGAGGCGCAGTCGCTCGAGCGCAACGTGCTGCTCACGGTGCTCAGCCGCGTCGGGCAGAACTCGCGCGTGGTGCTCACGCACGACGTCGCCCAGCGCGACAACCTGCGCGTGGGCCGGCACGACGGCGTCGCGAGCGTGATCGAGACGCTGAAGGGACATCCGCTCTTCGCGCACGTCACGCTCACCCGGTCCGAGCGCTCGGCGATCGCGGCGCTCGTCTCGGAGATGCTCGACGGCAACGAGCTCGCCTGAGCACGCGAACGGGCCCGCGCGATGCGCGGGCCCGTTCGGCGTCGGGACGGTGCGCGCTACTTCGCCTGCGGCGGCCGCGTCATCGAGAGCAGGTGCAGCGCCTCGTCGAGCTGGGCCTCGGTGAGGTCGCCCCGCTCGACGTGGCCGAGGTCGATCACGGCCTCGCGGACCGTGATGCCCTTGGCGACCGAGTGCTTGGCGATCTTCGCGGCGGCCTCGTAGCCGATGATCTTGTTCAGCGGCGTCACGATCGACGGCGACATGCCCGCGAGCGCCGAGGTGCGCTCCTCGTTGACCTGCAGGCCGTCGACGGTCTTGTCGGCGAGGACGCGCACCGAGTTGGCGAGCAGGCGGATCGACTCGAGCAGCGCGGTGCCCATCACGGGGATCTGCACGTTGAGCTCGAACGAGCCCGACGCGCCGGCCCACGCGATCGTGGCGTCGTTGCCGACCACGCGCGAGGCGACCATGAGGACCGCCTCGGGCACGACCGGGTTGACCTTGCCGGGCATGATCGACGAGCCGGGCTGCAGGTCGGGGATGTACAGCTCGCCGAGGCCCGTGTTCGGGCCCGAGCCCATCCAGCGGATGTCGTTGCAGATCTTCGTGAGGCTCACGGCGATGGTGCGGAGTGCCCCCGACGCCTCGACGAGGCCGTCGCGATTCGCCTGCGCCTCGAAGTGGTCGGCGGCCTCCGTGATGGGCAGCTCGGTCTCCTGCTGGAGCAGCTCGATGACCAGCTGCGGGAAGCCCGCGGGCGTGTTGATGCCGGTGCCGACCGCCGTGCCGCCGAGCGGCACCTCGGCGACGCGGGGGAGCGCGGACTGCACGCGCTCGATGCCGAGCCGGACCTGGCGGGCGTAGCCGCCGAACTCCTGGCCGAGCGTGACGGGCGTGGCGTCCATGAGGTGGGTGCGGCCGGCCTTGACGATGCCGCCCCACGCCTCGGCCTTCGCCTCGAGCGCAACCGCGAGGTGGTCGAGCGACGGGATCAGGTCGTCGATGAGCGCGGCCGTGACGGCGATGTGCACCGAGGTCGGGAACACGTCGTTCGAGGACTGCGACGCGTTGACGTGGTCGTTCGGGTGCACGGGGCTGCCGAGCTTCTCGGTCGCGAGGGTCGCGAGCACCTCGTTCATGTTCATGTTCGAGGAGGTGCCCGAGCCGGTCTGGTACACGTCGACCGGGAAGTGCTCGGCGAAGCCCACCCGCCCGTCGATGACGTCGTCGGCCGCGTCGGCGATCGCCTGCGCCACCTGCGCGTCGAGCACGCCGAGTCGCGCGTTGGCGAGCGCGGCGGACTTCTTGATCCGTGCGAGCGCCGCGACCTGCGCGGGCTCGAGGCCCTTGCCGGAGATGGGGAAGTTCTCGACGGCACGCTGCGTCTGCGCGCGGTACAGCGCCGACGCGGGGACCCGCACCTCGCCCATCGTGTCGTGTTCGATCCGGTAGTCGGCGGCGTTGTCCACCACGGTGTGTTCCCCTTCGATCTCGGCGGCTTCGATCCGGCTCAGTGCGCGACCGGCGGGCGGATGCCGCCGACGGCCTCAGATGCGACCGACTGCGACGTCGGTCTCGGCGCGGCCCTCGAGCAGGCGGTAGTTCGCGCCGACGACAGCCAGCGTACCCGCTGCGATCGCCTCGCTGATCACCTCGGAGCGCTCCAGGAGCTCGGCCACGGTGTCGCGCAGGTGCTCCCTGCCGACGAACCCGGCGTCGATCGCGTCGGGTTCGATCGGGCCCTGCGGCACGCCCGCGACGCGGCGCACGGCGGGCACGATCCGGTCGACGAGGGAGGCGATGTGCGCGGGCAGCGGGTCGGGTTCGGCGCCCTGCGAGTCGATCGCGGCGCGCACGGCCCCGCAGTGGTCGTGGCCGAGCACGAGGATCAGGGGCGCGCCGAGCACGCCGACGGCGTACTCGAGCGATCCGACCACGTCGTCGGAGATCACCTGCCCGGCGTTGCGCACCACGAAGGCATCGCCGAGGCCGACGTCGAAGATGATCTCGGCGGCCAGCCGCGAGTCGCTGCAGCCGAAGATCGCGACGAGCGGGCGCTGCTGCCCCGCGAGCTCGGTGCGGCGCTCGACATCCTGTCGCGGATGCAGCGGCGTGCCCGCGACGAAGCGGGCGTTGCCGGCGCGCAGTACGCGCCAGGTCTCGGCGGGGGTGGTCGGTCGTGCGGTGGCGGGCTGGCTCACGGCCGTTCCTCTCTCAGCGCTGCGCGTCGATGGCCGGGGCGATCGCCCGGGCCAGGGTGTCGAACTCCTCGGGGGAGGCGGTGCCGAGCAGCACGAACGTGCTCTCGCCCGCCTCGGTGACGAGGCCGTAGCGCGCGTTGCCGACGTCGGCGTCGGACTCGCGGTTGTCGTAGACGGTCCACTCGACGCCGTCGATCGTGACGACGCCGGAGGCGACGGTATTGGCGAGCAGGTCGGCGGTCCACGTGGGGTTCGCGCCGAGGCCCTGGTACATGCCGGCGTACTCGTCGCTCGGCGTGAGGTAGCCCGCGTACCACGCGGTGACGCCGTCGGCCTCGCTCTGGCGCAGCGATGCGTCGTTCGAGCGCCAGCCCTCGGGCAGTTCGGGTACGGCGAGCTCCTGCTCGAGCCCCACCTGCGCCTGGGCGGCGATGGAGGCCACGTCGACGTCGCGCTCGATCGGGGTGTCGCTCCGCGGCACGATGAGCACGATCACGGCGACGACCGCGAGGCTCGCGACGAGCGAGCCGACGAGGTTCCTGACCGTCTGCCGCTGGCGGTGCTTGACCGAATCCTCGGCCTTCCGCTGCGCGGTCTCCTCAGGAGTCTCGGGGCGCCCGAGTTCGGCGACGACCCGGGGTTCGCGACGCGCCATCAGGCCTCGCCGCCGTCGACTGCGGTGCCGGATGTCGCGGTGCCGGCCGCGCGCGCGGCGCCCGCGCGCGCCGCGTCGAGCCGGGCCTTCGCGCCGAGCAGCCATTCCTCGCAGCGCTGGGCCAGCGCCTCGCCGCGCTCCCACAGGGCGAGCGACTGCTCGAGCGTGGCCGATCCCTGCTCGAGCTCGGCGACGACGCGCACGAGCTCGTCGCGCGCCTGCTCGTAGCTGAGCTCGGCGACATCCGGGGGAGTGGTGGGCATGGAGGGCATTCTATTCGGCGTCGCCGACAGCCCCCCGTGATGTCGCTGCGAGACGGCCCTCGGCGAGCGTGATGCGCAGCGCGGTGCCCTCGGGCGCCTGATCGGGGCGCGTCAGCACGCCGTCGTGCTCGCGCTGGACGATCGCGTACCCGCGCTCGAGCGTCGCGAGCGGCGAGAGCGCCCGCAGCTGCGAGCGGAGTTCGGCGGTGCGGGTCGTGGCTCGCTCGATCGCGCGATCTGCGAGCTCGGCGCCGCGCGCGACCCAGCGCGTGAGCTCCTCGGCGCGGCGGTCGACGATCCAGGCCGAATCGGCGAGGGCGGGGCGGGTCCTCAGGTGACCGATCCGGTCGATCTCGTGCGTCACGAGCGTCGTCACGCGCATGCGGACGCGGGCGCGCGCCTGCTCGACGCGGACGAGCTCCTCGGCGACGTCGGGCACGACGCGCTTCGCGGCATCCGTCGGCGTCGACGCCCGGAGGTCGGCGACCTCGTCGAGCAGCGGGCGATCGGCCTCGTGCCCGATGGCGCTGACGATTGGGGTGGATGCCGCGGCCGCGGCCCGCACGACGCGCTCGTCGCTGAAGCCGAGCAGGTTCTGGAAGTCGCCGCCGCCGCGCGCCACGATGATGACCTCGACCTCGGGATCGGCGTCGAGCCGGCGGATGGCGCCCACGACCTCGGGTGCGCAGCGGTCGCCCTGCACGGCGGCGTAGGCCATCCGGAACTCCACGGCCGGCCAGCGGAGGCGGGCGTTGCGCAGCACGTCCTTCTCGGCGTCGCTGTCGCGCGCCGTGACGAGGCCGACGACCTTCGGCAGGAACGGCAGCGGGCGCTTGCGGGCCGCTTCGAAGAGGCCTTCGGCCGCGAGCTGCGCGCGCAGGCGTTCGAGCCGCTCGAGCAGGTCGCCGAGGCCGACGTGGCGGACGTCGAACACCTGCATCGTGAGCGAGCCGCCCTTGACCCACCAGTTGGGCTTGACGAGCGCGACCACGTGGTCGCCCGCCTTGAACTGCTCGGTGAGCTTCGCGCGCGTCGACGACCAGATCGAGAACGACACCGTGGCGTCGGCCTCGAGGTCCTTGAGCTTGCCGTAGACGTTGCCGGCCGACACCCCCCACTGGGTGATCTCGCCCTCGATCCACACGGTGCCCAGTCGGTCGAGGTACTCCTTGAGCTTGCCCGAGAGCATCGAGACGGACCACGGGGTCTCGCGGGTCGTTGGGCCCTCCGGCATACGCCTCCCAGCCGCTCGCCATCTGCGCCCGCGTAGGATGGCAGCCGTGACGAGCTTGACGGATGCCCCGCGAATCGACCTCGGCATGCCTCGGATCCCGAGCGTGCGCGGCCGGCTCAAGGATATCCCCGTCCCCGGACACAAGCGCGTGCTGCTGGTCGCGCCCCGCGGCTACTGCGCCGGCGTCGACCGCGCCGTGATCGCCGTCGAGAAGGCGCTCGAGCACTACGGCGCGCCCGTCTACGTGCGCAAGCAGATCGTGCACAACATCCACGTCGTCACCGAGCTCGAGAAGCAGGGTGCGATCTTCGTCGAAGAGGTCGACGAGGTGCCCGAGGGCGCCCACGTCGTCTTCAGCGCGCACGGCGTCTCGCCCGCGGTCGTGAACTCCGCTGCCGAGCGAGGCCTGCACGCCATCGATGCGACCTGCCCGCTCGTGACCAAGGTGCACCGCGAGGCCGTGCGCTTCGCGCGCGACGACTTCGAGATCCTGCTGATCGGCCACGAGGGCCACGAGGAGGTCGAGGGCACCGCAGGCGAGGCGCCCGACCACGTCACGCTCGTGAACAGCCCCGACGACGTGCCGAACATCGAGGTGCGCGATCCCGACAAGGTCGTGTGGCTCTCGCAGACCACGCTCTCGGTCGACGAGACCATGGAGACCGTGCGACGCCTGCGCGAACGGTTCCCGAACCTGCAGGACCCGCCCTCGGACGACATCTGCTACGCCACGCAGAACCGCCAGGTCGCCATCAAGAAGGTCGCGCAAGACGCCGACCTCGTGATCGTCGTCGGTTCGGCCAACAGCTCCAACAGCGTGCGCCTCGTCGAGGTCGCCCTCGAGTACGGCGCGAAGGCCGCCTACCGGGTCGACTACGCGAGCGAGGTCG
>DASTQT010000377.1:0-4876 GCA_035761605.1 Agromyces sp.
GTCGACCACGCCGAGCAGCTCGAGCCCCGCGCCCGACGGCGAGAGGTCGTTCACGAGAAGTTCGAGGAGCTCGGTCTCGCCGACGAACGCCTGCGCGAAGTCGGGGGTGCCGATCGGATTGAGGGTGCCGGTCGGCTTCACCTCGACGACGAGCGTGCCGGCCGCGGTGGTGCGACCGTCGGAGACCGTGAACTGCACCTCCTTGGTGCCGAGCTCGGCGGATCGGTGCTCGAACGTCACGAAGCCGTCGGGGCTCGACCGCACGGTGTCGCCGCCGGTCGGCGAGGCGTCGACGAGGTAGAGGTCGTCGCCGTCGGGGTCGTTCCAGTCGGCGAGCACGTTGTACGAGAGCTGCTGGCCCTGCTCGACGCTGATCGCGCCCGACCGGATCGACGCGGGCGCGGCGTTCTCGCTCTCGGGCACGATGCGCAGGTTGACGGATGCCTCGGCGACGCCGCCGCGGCCGTCGTCGACGCCGTACCGGAACGACGCGCTGCCGGCGGCGCCCTCGGCGGGCGAGAACTGCAGCGCGCGTCCGCCGTCGATCACCTCGAGGCGGCCAGCCGACTCCGGGATCTCGGACGTCGAGGCGATCGTGAGCACGTCGCCATCGGGGTCGGTGTCGTTCTCGAGCACCTCGACGATGGTGGCGCGGCCGGGCCGCACGCCGTAGTCGTCGTCGCGGGCCACCGGCGGGCGGTTCAGGTCGGTGCGCTCGGCGAGCGTGTCCTCGAAGGTCTGCTGCGCGGACTTCTCGTCGCCCTCGAGCTCGTCGCTCTCCTCGGGCGGCGTGACCTCCTCCCAGTTGTCGACGAGCCGCAGGTCGGAGTCGACGAGCCAGGAGTTGCCGTTGGTGAGGTCGTTCAGCACGATCACGTCGCGGTTCACGCGGAACGCGAGGCGCGACCCCGCGGTCGGCTGGTCGATCGCGATCGACTCCGGGTCCTGCCCGTCGCACGCGGCGACGTAGCGCTGGCCCGTCGACCACGCGCCGTGGATGCACGAGCCGAGCCGCACCGGCGCCGCGACCTCGTCGGCGTTCGCGGCCGCGACCTCGACGCCGCCCGGGATGGTGCGCACCTCGCCGCCGCCGAGCGGCACGTCGAGCAGGTCGGTCGCCGTGGCGAGCACGACGCGGTCGCGCTCGGGGCCCGACTGCTGGATCCGCAGCGCGGGCTCGGGCAGCGCGATCTCGCGCCCGTCGACGATGACGACGTCGCCCTCGACGTCGAACACGACCGGGCGCTCGCCCACGGCCGCCAGCTGGTGCCGCCCGAGCTCGGGGATGTCGCGACGCTCGGGCTCGGTCGACTCGCGCGCCAGCGTCAGGATCTCGCCGTCGCCAGGCGCGGTCGCGAAGATCGTGCCCGCTCCGCTGACGGCGACCTCGGCGTCGTCGCCCAGCTTCGCGATCGGCTCGGTGCCGCGATAGTCGAACGACAGCTCCGCACCGGCGGGGACGCGCCACAGCTCGCCCTCGGGCGAGACCACCGCGAGCACGTCGCCGCCGTACGCCACCGATGATGCGGGCGGCACGTCGATGCGCTGCACGAGCGTCGTGAACGACGCGTCGATGCGTTCGATCGAGCCGATGCTCGGGTCGAACAGGAAGGCGTCCTCGCCGTCCTGGAAGACGTCGATCTCGTTCGTCGCGGTGGCCACGGCCGCGTCGAGCTCCTCGATCTGGCGGTTCAGCCGGCCCGCGAGCAGGTCCTCGGCGTTGGTGACCCACACCTCGCGCGCACGCAGGTCGGGGTCGGTGACCGGGAACCCCTGGTGCAGCGCGGCGATGCCGATGGGCACGCCGGCGAGCACCGCGAGCGCGGTCGCGGAGGCGAGGTTCCGGCGCGAGCGCACCCATGAACGCAACGTGACCAAGCTCGTCTCCCCAGGGTGCCGTCCGTCGGTAGGGCGTCGGATGGCGCCGCCGCGAGGGGCGGGCCGGGCATCACGCTAACACGCTCGTCGCGACCCCAGAAATGGGGACCGCTGCCCATTCGAACGCATCAATCGGAGAGGACCCTCCGCAGCCTGGAGGCAGGCGGCGAACGCGGAATCAGGAACCGGCGCCGGACTCCCCGTCGAGCAGCAGGAGGTCCTCGGGACCCACCAGCCGGGTGGCGACGGCGTACTCCACGAGGCGCGCGCGGCGGTTCACGGCCAGCTTGCCGCGCCCGCCGCGCAGCCCGTCGACGCCGATCTTGTCGAGCTTCTCGCACACGTTGTCGAGCTTGCGGTTGAACGTCGTCATGCTCCAGCCGAGGCGCGCGGCGGCCTCGGCCGACGACGGCACGGTCGCGCGCCCGGCGGAGGGCTGCGAGAGCAGGTGCTCGGCGAGCGCGACGACGAGCAGCCGCTGGCTCGTGGTGAGCGTGACCGGCAGGATGGTCGTGCCGCCGTCGGCGGGCGCCGCCGTGAGCGAGGTGTTGTAGAAGTCCTCCTCGGCATGCACCGAGAAGTCGTACGTCGTCGCGCCGGCACTGAACATCACGTGCACGGTCTGGAACACCAGCGGCAGCTTCGCGCCCGGTGCCACCCACGCCTGCACGCTGCCCGTGGCATCCGAGACCGTCGCCGACAGCAGCTGCCCGACGTTCGAGAGCCACCACAGGCCGAACTCGCTCGAGAGCGTGAGGAAGGTGCGGTGCAGGTACGGGTTGTCGTCGATCGTGAGGTCGGACTCGCGGCCGATCCCGAACGTGCGTCCGGACTCGACGGTGTACCACTCGCCGCAGTACTCGACTCGCAGCGGCCTCACGGCGTGCACCCCGTGACGGGCTCGGACGTCTTGCTGCCGCGCTGCACCTGCACGTCGATGCATACGGTCGCGCCGGCGGGGACGCCGTCGACCACGATCTCGGGGCCGGATGCCACCGCGGTCGAGCCCGACCCGTCGGCGCGCTGCCACCGGTAGCGGTCGCCCTCCTCGGCGCCGTCATGGGACACCGGGAAGACGACCGTGCCGTCGGCCGCGGGGACTCCGGCGCCCACCTCGGGAACGGGCACGCGTGCGGCGACGACCGCATCCTCCGACGGCGTTCCGGTCGACACGGGATCCGCGCCCTCCGGACCGCCGATGGCGCCGCCGAGCACGGCGGCGGCCCCGATGGCGGCGACCAGCACGGCCGAAGCCGCGACGGCGATCCCGACGACGAGCGCTCGGCGTCGAGGCGATCGCGGCGCGGTCGGCTCGACCGACGCGTCCGGGACGTCGAGCACGGGGGCCGCGACGGGGCCGACCGCACCGCGGATCACCGTGCCGTCGTCGACGGGTGCCGACGGCGCGGCGGATGGCGCAGCCTGCGCCTGCACCTCGCGCACGCCGCGGGCGCGCGTCGCGTCGTCGTCGGGCGCTGGGTCGGGCGCGGGCGGGACTTCGGCGTGCACGACCCGCACCGATCTCGCCCTCGTCGCCGCCTCGCCGTCGTCCTCCGCCGACCCGGGCGCGGGTTCGGGCACGTCGGCCGGGGCCGCGGAGGGCAGGCTCGGCACCTCGATCCCGGTCACCGAATAGCCGAGTTCCAGTTCGATGCGCTGCAGCGCACGACCGAGCTCGACCGCACTCTGGTAGCGGTCCTCGCGACGCACGGCCATGCCCGTCGCGAGCACCGCCTCGAGGCCGGCAGGCACGTCGTCGCGCCCGATGGGCGTGATGCGGCCGCGCTCGATCCGGCCGATGAGGTCGAGCGGGCCGTTCGACCGGCCGGGGACCTCGAACGGCGTGCGCCCGGAGAGCAGCGTGTGCACGGTCGCGGCGAGCGCGAACACGTCGCTCCGGGTGTCGGGGCGCGGGTCGTCCTCGAACAGCTCGGGCGGCGACCACGGCACGCTCATGCCGACGGCCGCGCGGTCGGAGCCGGTGCCCGACCCGGTCGCGGCGGGGTCGGCCGTGAACGACATGGTGTGCACGGGCAGGTCGCCCTCGAGGTCGCTCGAGATGCCGAAGTCGCTGAGCGCCGGCCAGCCGTAGTCGTTCGTGAGCACGTTCGCGGGCTTGATGTCGCGATGCAGGATGCCCGCGGCGTGCGCGGTCGCGACCGCGCCCGAGAGGCGGATGCCCGTGCGCAGCGCGTCCTCGACGCTGAGCGGCTGCCGCTTGTACCGCTCGGACAGGCTCGGTCCGGAGCAGTACTCCATGACGAAGTAGGGCCGGCCGTCGGCGGAGACGTCGGCGTGGAAGATCGTGACGATGAACGGGTGGGCCGACAGGCGTGCCATGAGGTTCGCCTCGGCGACGAACTGCGCGCGCGTGCCCACGTCGATGTCGTCGGCGAGCAGCACCTTCACGGCGACCTTGCGGCGAGGCAGCCGCTGCTCGTAGAGGAACACGTCGGCGAACCCGCCCGAGCCGAGCAGGCCGAGCGGCGTGTAGCCCGGCAGGTCGGGCGGCGAGGAGGGCGGCCGGCGCATCAGCGCATCACCACCTGGATGCTCCAGCCGCCGCCGAGGTCGATCACGGTGTCGGGCAGCACGGGCGTCGCCTCGGTCGGGCGGAGCCGCACCGGCGGCTGTCCGGGCGCGACGACGTGCGTGCCGTTGCGGGACTCGAGGTCGGTCACGACCGCCGTGCCGCCCTCGACCGCGACCCGCAGGTGCGTGCGCGAGATGTCGGGGTCGCCCGCGCCGATCACGACGGGTCGCGGCACGCGCGCGCCGGTCACACGCCCGATCGTGGGCGCCCGGCCCAGCACGAGCTCGCCGACGATGGGCTCGATGGATCCGTCGGGCAGGCGCAGCGCGAGCGCGGGCGCCGTACCGGGCACGTCGGCCGGGCGCGTTGCCGCCCGCTCGCGCTCACGCGCCTCGCGAAGCCGGCGGATGTCGGGGCCGGCCACCGTGAGGCCGTCGTGGTCGCCGAGCACGCCCGCCGGTGCCG
>DASTQT010000378.1:0-3394 GCA_035761605.1 Agromyces sp.
GCTGGCGGGCGCGAGCGCCGGCGGCCTCAACGCGGTCGTGTACGCCGTGGCGCAGCGCGCCGGCACCGGGCTCGACGGGCTGCTCCGCACGTGGGGGCGGGTCGGCGGGTTCTGGGGGCTGCTGCACCCGCCCGGGAGCGACGAGGTCGACCGGGCCGCGAGGGCGAGCCGCGACAGGCTCGCGAGGTCGTCGCTTCGACGGGTTTCGTCGAGGTCGTCGAGCCGGCGCGGGATGCGGTTGTCGAGCAGGTGCTCGTCGCTCCCGACGAAGCGGAAGTGCCCGCGGCCCTCGTTGGTGTCCTCCTCGAGCTCGTCGCCCGCGTCGATCACCGTCGCCGAGAGGTCGACGCCCGTGTACGAGGACACGAGGTCGGGATGGCGGTCGGTCGTGCCGTAGATCTGCTCGAGCGCCTCGTAGGTGTGCGCGCGGAAGTAGCCCTCGCCCTGCATGAGGGCGAGGATGCGACGCGATCCCGGCGGGTGGAGCAGCCCCCAGAATCCGCCGACCCGCCACCACGTGCGGAGCAGCCCGTCGAGGCCGGTCCCGGCGCGCTGGGCGACCGCGTAGACGACCGCGTTGAGTCCGCCCGCGCTCGCGCCGGCGAGCAGGTCGAACTCGACCCGGTCGTACCCGGCGGCGTCGAGCAGCTCGGCGTACGCGCGGAGCCTCGCGAGGACCGGCGGCGTGAGCGGCCGGCCGGCCGTCTCGGGGACGAGCGCGAGGGTTTCGGCGCCCGCATCGTAGAGGCGGATGCGGCGAAGGAGGTCGAGCTCGGCGACCGCTCCACCGATCCACACGGCCAGGCTCACGCCGCCGCGCATGGCCAGGGCGACCCGCAGCGTCCGGTTGAACGACGGCGTCGCACCCGGATGGCGCGCCGCGACCTGGTCGACACGTTCATCGGGTCGCACGACGACGACCCGCACGGGGCGCGTCGACGTGGTCACGCGGTCGACGGTGGGTTCGTCCGCTCGCGCGGCGACGGATGCGGCGGGCGCGACGTTCCGGACCATGGCGCTCCTCGGGTCGGTCAGCGCGCGGGGCGCCTCGTCGGGCCGCGCGGATGGGCAGGGCCGCGCGGTCGGCAGGGCGCGCGGATACCCCAAGCGTGGCAGACACCGGGGACACCTGCATCCGGGTTGTCCCCAGAACTGGGACCGCGCGGGGCGTCCGACGACCGCGATAGCCTCGCGATAGGCGGCGCATGGACGTCGGGGGCTCACGCACGCCTTCGAACGGAGGTGCCATGGAACAGGTCGAGGGTGAGCGGCCACTGAAGGTCGCGATCGCCGACGATGCCCTGCTGCTGCGCGAGGGCATCGCGAAGGTGCTCGAGGGCGGGGGCATCGAGGTCGTGGCGTCCGTGGGCACCGCCGACGAGCTGCTCGCGGCGCTCGACGAGTACGACCTCGACGCGGCGGTCCTCGACATCCGCATGCCCCCGACGCACCGAGACGAGGGCATCGTCGCCCTGGAGCGCATCCGCGAGCGGGGCGACGACCTGGGCGTGCTGCTCCTCTCGATGTACGCGACGCCCGAGTACGCGCTCCGCGTCATGGGCGCCGGCAGCGGCACCGGCTACCTGCTGAAGGAGCGGGTCTCCGAGCCGCAGACCCTCGTGCGCGCGGTCCAGACGGTCGCCTCCGGCGGTTCGGTCGTCGACCCCGAGGTCGTCGAGCAGCTCGTGCAGCGCACGCGCGCCGACGACCCGCTCGCGCGCCTCACCGAACGCGAGCGGTCGGTGCTCGAGCTCATGGCGCAGGGCTACTCCAACGGCGGCATCGCCCAGACCCTCTTCCTGGGCCTCAAGACCGTGGAGACCCACGTCCGCAGCATCCTGCAGAAACTCGATCTCGAGGAGTCTCCGGAGCACCATCGCCGCGTGCTCGCGGTGCTGACGCTCCTCGGCCAGAGGTGATGCCCCTGTGATGGCGCCGGGTCGCCGCGGCCGGATCGCACGCCGGACCGCGATCATCGTCACCGTCGTGGCGGTGAGCCTCGCGATGGAGATCACGGGGTTCTTCGCCACGCCGGCCGACATCCGGCCCGAGGTGTCGTACTCGACGCTGCACGCGATGGTGCCGCTCGTGTTCGCGGCGTGCGCCGGCGTCGCCTGGGCCATCGGCCCGAACGCGGTGCCCGCGCGGCTGATGATCCTGTTCGTCGTGCTGTGGATCCCGCAGACGTTCTACCAGGTCATCGAGCAGCTCGGATGGCTCTGGCCGCTCCTGCGCGGCATCGACCTCGCGTGGGCGGTGGTCGCGGGCATCCTGGTGCTGATCTATCCGCGCGGATGGCTCGGCGACCGATTCGACCGCGTGATCGCGACCATCGCGCTCGTGGCGACCCTCGTGAACTTCCTCGCGGTGCTCACGCTGGCCGGTCCCGACGCGGTCCCGTGCGAGTGCGTCCCGAACCCGTACCGGCTCGCCGAGGCGCCGACGCTGTTCGGCCTGGTCGACATCGGCTATCGGATCGTCGGCGGCGCGCTCGCCCTCGCGATCGCCGGGCGCCTGCTCGTTCGCTGGATGCGGGGCAGCGTGCCCGCCCGCGCGGTGGCCTTCCTGATGCCGGTCGCGCTCCTCGCCTGGGCGTCCATGATCGCCGTGCAGGCCGTCAACTACGCCCTCTCCGCGCAGCGCGACATGGCGCTCGACACGGTCGGCCTGGTCGCGATGGCCTCGGTGCCCGTCAGCTTCGTCGCGGGCGTCGCGCACGCCCGCAACATGCGCGCACGCGTCGCCGACCTCATGCGGATCACGCGCGAGGGCGCCGACCGCGGGCTCTGGGCGGAGTCGCTCGCCCGCACGCTCCGCGACGACACGGTCCGGGTCTTCTGGTGGGATGAGGAGCGGGGCAGGTACGTGGATGCCGCGGGCCGCCCGATCGACTCGAACGAGGCCGGTCGCGGCCACAGCATCCTCCCCGTCGCGTCGCCGACGGGACAGCCGATCGCGCTCATCCGGCACGACCGCGTGCTCACCGACAACATGCGGCTGCTCGACGGCGTCTCGAGCGCGCTGCGGCTCTCGGTCGACAACGGACGGCTCAGGTCCGAGGTCGAGCGCACGCTCGAGCACGTCCGCCAGTCGCGCCAGCGCATCGTCGAGGCGGGCGTCGAGGCGCGGCGGCGCATCGAGCGCGACCTGCACGACGGCGCGCAGCAGCAGCTCGTCTCGCTCGGCATGCGACTCCGCCTCGCGGCGAACACCGCGCGCCAGGCGCGTCAGGAGGAGCTCGCGATCGAACTCGAGGGCTGCATCCGCACGCTCAACCAGGGCCTGCGCGACCTGCGCGAACTCGCGCACGGCATCCACCCCAGCCTGCTCTCGCAGGGCGGCCTCGCGCTCGCCGCGCCCGAGCTCGCGGGGCGCTGCCCGGTCCCGGTCGAGG
>DASTQT010000379.1:0-5697 GCA_035761605.1 Agromyces sp.
GGGCGAGCTCCTGGGCGTACGCGAGGCCGAGACCACGGCCCGAGCCCGTGACGATGGCGACTTTGCCGGCGAGTGACATGCGTGACTCCTTCGTGTCTGCTCCCATTCAAGACCCATATCGTTGATATTGTCAATCGTTTCTTTCGTCAACGGAATCGGCTACCATGGCCCCCATGCCGAAGCCCGCCGACGCCGTCGCCTCGAGCCCGGGATCGCGGCCGTCGGCCCTGAGCGACGACCTCAGCTTCCTGCTCGCACGGGCCAATGCGATCTCGCTCGCGGCGGGCAACGCGGCGCTCGCCGCGCACGGCCTGAAGGCGCGTTCGTACTCGGTCCTGCTCCTGACCACGGATGAGGCTCGACCCTCCCAGCGCGAGCTCGCCGAGTACCTGCGGCTCGATCCGAGCCAGGTGGTGAGCCTGGTCGACGACCTGCAGTCCCGGGGCCTCGTCGAACGCCGTCCCGACCCCGCCGATCGGCGTGCCAACGTCGTCGTCGCCACGGACGCCGGCCGACAGCTCGCCGCGGCCGCCCGAGAGACCGCGCGCATGGCCGAGGAGCAGGTGCATGGGCAGCTGACCCGCGAGGAGCGGCACACGCTCACGGCGTTGCTGCGCGTCCTGGCCTTTCCCGAGACCTGATCATCCGTCGACGGTCGGGTCGTCGAGCTCGGCGAGGCGGCGTTCGAGGAAGCGGCGCTCGGGTGCGGTGCGGGCGAGCGCGATCGCCTCGCGGTATCGGGCGGCCGCGTCATCCGCTCGATCGAGTCGGCGCAGCAGGTCGGCCTGGGCCGCCGGCAGCAGGTGGTAGCCGGCGAGCCGGCCGGATGCCTCGAGGAGTGCGAGATCGTCGAGCCCGCGCTGCGGCCCGAACGCCATGCCGCGTGCGATCGCCCGGTTGAGGGCGACGAACGGGGAGTCGGCGAGCATCGCGAGGTCGTCGTAGCGCGCGGCGATCGCCCGCCAGTCGGTGTCGGCGGCGGAGCGTGCGCGAGCGTGCACGGCCTGGATCTCGGCCTGCAGGCGATACTGCCCGGCCGGGTCGCCACGGCGCCCCTCGTCGGGCGGACCGTCGAGGAGCGCGAGGCCCTCGGCGATCTCCGTCGCGTCCCACATCGCGCGGTCCTGCTCCGGGAGCGGCACGAGGTCGCCCGCCGCATCGACGCGTGCCGCCGACCGTGCGTGCTGGAGCAGCATCAGCGCGAGGAGCGCCCTCGACTCGCCGTCGCGGGGGAGCAGCGCGACCACGAGCCGCGTCAGTCGGATCGCCTCCTCGGCCAGGTCGAGTCGCTGCAGCGCGTCGCCGTGCGACGCGAGGTAGCCCTCGTTCGCGATGAGGTAGAGCACCGCGAGCACCCCGCCGAGCCGCTCGGGCAGGAGGTCCGCGGTCGGCACGCGGTACGGGATGCCGGCGTGGCGGATCTTCTTCTTCGCCCTCGAGATCCGCTGCGCCATGGTGGCCTGGGGCACGAGGAACGCGCCCGCGATCTCGCCGGTCTCGAGTCCGCCCACGGTGCGGAGCGTGAGCGCGACGCGCGCCTCCATGGGAAGGGCGGGATGTGCGCACGTGAAGACGAGGCGCAACCGGTCGTCCCACTCGGGCTCGTCGTCGGCGACGACGTCCGCGGGATCGCGAGGCCCGTCGGCGCGGCCCGTGAACTGCTCCATCGCCATCCACTCCCTGACCTTGTCGGCCTCGACGCCGCGCCGCCGGAGCCGGTCGAGCGCGAGGTTTCGCGCGGCGGTGGTGAGCCACGCTCCCGGGATGCGCGGCACGCCGTCGCGCGGCCATGTCTGCGCCGCACGCTCGAACGCGCCGGATGCCGCCTCCTCCGCGACATCCCAGTCGCCCGTGACGCGGATGAGGGTCGCGACGACGCGCGCCCATTCCGACCGGTGCGCGTCGCGGAGCGCCGTCGCGACCTCGGGCGCGAGCGGCTCACGGGCGCTCGCAGCCGAGGCCGCCTCGACGGGCTCGCGCGTCAGAGGGCCGCTCCGGCCAGGGCCTTGGAGGCCGCCGGCTCGAGGCGCCGGCCGCGGTCGGCGGCCTCGCGCTCGACGCGGGCGACGTGATCCTCGTGCACGTCGAACGGCCAGAGCGGGCGCAACTCGATCGCGCCGCCACGGGCCATCGGATGCTTCGCCGCGACCTCGATCGCCTCGGCGAGGTCGCGCACCTCGATGAGGTCGAAGCCGGCGACCCACTCCTTCGCCTCCGCGAAACCGCCATCGGTCACGAGCACCTCGCCGTGACGACGGCGCACGAACGTGGCATCCGCGGGTCGCCGCAGGACCTCGCCGAACTGGCGCACGCCCCGGCCGTCCATCTCGCGCACCCACGCCTCGGGGTCGTTCTCCTCGGACTCGTCGCCGTCGGCGGCGGGCTCACCGGTCGGGTCGACGACGACCAGCATGAGGTAACGCCGACCGCGCACGGGTCGCTCCGCGAAGCCGTCCGGGACGATCCGCGCGTCGGGCTCGGCGCCCGGCCACTGCACGAACGGGCGGATCTCCACCCGCCCGAACGACGCCACCGGATGCTTCGACGCGATCTCGATGGCCTCGTCGAGGTCGCGCGCCGCGATGACGTCGAAGCCGCCGATCGACTCCTTCGACTCGGTGAACGGGCCGTCGACGACGAGCACCTCGCCGCCGCGCACCCGCACGGTCGTGGCATCCTGCTCGGGCCGCAGCCGCTCGCCGTACTCCGAGACGCCGCGCGCCTGCAGCTCATCGACCCATTCGCCGACGTTGTCGTCGGCGGGCACGTACGGCAGGGCGTCGTTCCCCTCGGCGTAGAACAGTGCGTATTCCATGGTGGAATCCTTCCTCTCGGTCACGCTACGCAAGTGCGACGAACGGCGGAACCCGATTTCGACACGTCTGGTGGTCGAGTAGCCGCGCAGCGGCGTATCGAGACCGGGCGTGGAGGGTCTCGATACGCGCCTTCGGTGCTACTCGACCACCGGGTGGCGCCTTCGGTGCTACTCGACCACCGGGGGTCTCACGCGCCGACGAGGAGGCGCGGGTGCTGCGCCTCGACCACGTTGGGGTGGGCGCGCAGCCGGCTCTTCAGCCAGTTCTCGCCGAAGACCGCGTGCAGCGGGTTCGCCGGGTCCTCGGTGACGCCGGGCGCCTCGGCGGCGAGCGCCGGGGGAAGGTCGATCGTCGGGATGGTGGCGTTGAGGGCCGGACCGTGGAAGTACGGGATCGAGATGCGCTCCGTGCCCGGCGCGGGCGAGACGACGCGGTGGAGCGTCGCCTTGAGGTAGCCGTTCGTCGCGATCTCGAGCAGTTCGCCGATGTTCACGACGAACGCGCCGGACGGGGCGACGACGTCGATCCACTCGCCGTCCTTCTCGACCTGCAGGCCGGCCTTGCCGTCCTCGACCGAGAGCAGCGTGAGCACCCCGAGGTCCTTGTGCGCGCCGACGCCCTGCGCCGGCTGCTCGGCCTCGACGCCGGGGTAGCGCACGATCTTCAGGTACGGCGACGGGCGCTCGAACGCGGCGTCGAAGGTGTCGGATGGCGCGCCGAGCGCCTCGGCCCAGGCGCGAAGCAGCCGCGAGCCGACCTCGTCGAGGCGGGCGATCCACTCCTCGGCGACCTCGCGCAGCTCGGGCAGCGCCTCGGGCCACAGGTTCGGACCCTCCAGGACCCAGTAGTCGGGGGTGTCGGGCCCGACGGGCACCGCAGGGCGCTCGGGGCCGATGTCGATCTGCTCGCGGATGTCGACGCGGCCGAGCGTGCGCTCGCCGCCCATGCGCGTGTACCCGCGGAAGTGCGGGCTCGTCACGTTCTCGATCGCGAGCTTGTGCGACTCGGGCAGCGCGAAGAACGCGCGCGCCGCGTCGTACGCGCGCTCGACGAGCTCCGCGGGAACGCCGTGGCCGATCAGCGAGAAGAAGCCGACCTCGTGGGTCGCGCGCCGCAGGTCGTCGCGGAACGCGGCCTGCTGCTCGGGGGTGCCGTTCAGCAGCGAGAGGTCGAGGACGGGGATGGCGGACATGTGCTGGTCCTTTCGAGGTGCCGGGATGGTGCGCCGACGATGAGGCGGCCCCGGCATCCTTCGACGTCGGCTCGAGACATCCGTTCGAGGGACGGGCCTCGAGAAGCGGATGCCGCTGAGCTGACGCGGACGCGTCGGATGCGGCGTGAGCACGGGGGCTGCGGTCGGCGGCGCGGAGGATTCGCGCCCTGGGATCGTCGGGGAGACGATCGCCTAGCGGCGACAGCAGCGACAGGTGGTGATGCTCACGATGGGCACACGCTAGCACGGGACGGACCCGCGCCCGCAACCCCGGATCAGGCGGGCAGCACGAGCGACACGGCGATCGCGAGCATCACGACCGCGATGATGCCGTCGAGGATGCGCCACGCGCGCGGGCTCGCGAGCACCCCGCCGAGGAGTCGCGCGCCGTACGCGAGCGTGAAGAACCAGACGACGCTCGCGAGCATCGCGCCGAGCGCGAAGATCCAGCGTTCATCGCCGTGCGTCGCGCCCACCGAGCCGAGCAGCACGACCGTGTCGAGGTACACGTGCGGGTTCAGCCAGGTGAGCGCGAGGCACGTCAGCACCACCGGAAGGACCGCCGTACGGGTGGCCACCCCGGTGGTCGAGGAGGACGCGCCGGCGCCCGTACCGAGACCACCTCGCCCATCCCGGTCTCGGTACGCGCTCCGCGCTACTCGACCACCGGTGGGACCCGCAGACGCGTCGTCGCCGACGACGAGGCCCGTCTCCGTCCCGCGAAGCGCCCGGCGCGCGGCGAGGAACGCGTAGCCGACGAGGAATGCCGCGCCCGCCCACCGCGCCACGCCCACGAGCCAGGGTGCCGCCTGCAGTGCCGCGCCCATGCCGCCGACGCCTGCGGCGATGAGCACCGCGTCGGACACCGCGCAGATCGCGGCGACCACGAACACGTGCTCGCGCCGGATCCCCTGGCGCAACACGAACACGTTCTGCGCGCCGATCGCGACGATGAGCGAGAAGCCGAGGCCGAGGCCGGCCGCGAGCACGGTGAAGTCCATGACGACGAGGCTAGGCAGCACCATCCATGAAATCCAGCTCAGGATTCTTCATGTCCATTAACATCGCTTCATGCAGATCCCTCTCGACCTCGCCCGTACACTCGCCGCGGTCGTCGACGCCGGCACGCTCGAGGCGGCCGCCGCCGAGCTCAGCATCACGCCGTCCGCCGTCTCGCAGCGCGTGAAGCAGCTCGAGCAGCGGCTCGGTCGCGTCCTCGTCGTGCGGTCGAAGCCCGTGCGCGTCACCGAGGCCGGCGCGGCCGTGGTGCGGCTCGCGCGACAGCTCGCGCTGCTCGAACACGACGCGCTCGCCGCGTTCGGCGGCGACGACACGACATCCGCCCGGCCCACGACCGTGCCGCTCGCCGTCAACGCCGACTCGCTCGCCACGTGGTTCCTGCCCGCGCTCGCGCGCATCGCCGAGCAGCACGCGGTCGTATTCGACCTGCACCGCGACGACCAGGACTTCACCGCCGGCTTGCTCGAATCGGGCACGGTCATGGGTGCGGTGACCTCGCAGGCCGCTCCCGTCGCCGGCTGCCTCGTGCGGCCGCTCGGCGTCATGCGGTACACGGCCGTCGCGACGCCCGGCTGGGTCGCGCGGTGGTGCCCCGGCGGCACGGATGCCGCGTCGCCGGCGCCGAACGCGGCGAGCGCGTCGTGCTCG
>DASTQT010000380.1:0-4961 GCA_035761605.1 Agromyces sp.
CCCGACGCCAGGACCCGAGGTAGGCCGGGTAGTCGTCGGCGAAACGTGCGAGCTCGGAAGCGGCATCCGGCACCACCGCGGTCAGGTCGTACCCGACGGCCACGCGACATCCGTCGGACGCATCGGCCAACGCGACGGTCACCGTACCGGCGGTCCACGCCTCGGCCACCCGCGCGTATCGGACGCGGGTGCCGAGCTCGCACTCGAGCACGATCCACGTCGTCGTACGGCCGTCGTCGTCCAGCGTCTGCCACACCGTGCCGACCTCGAGGTCGTCGGCCGCGGGCACCGGGAACCGCGGCTCCCATCCGGGCACCCACAGTTCCTCACCGCGCGCCGTGAACAGCCGGAACGCCGCTCGGCGCGTCAGGGGCAACTCGAACGCCTCGCTCAGCATGACCCGGAGGCCGTCGGGGGTTGAGTTCGTCTCGGTCGTCATCGCGTGTCCTCCTCGTCGCACGACCACGCTACGCGCGAGCCGCACCGCCCCGGCGACCCGCGATCCGTTTACTCCGGCGGAGATACGATCCGCCACGCCGGGCCGGACGCGGAAACCTCGGCGCGGCGGATCGTATATCCGCTGGGATGGGCGGCAGCGGGAGATCAGCAGTGGTCGACGTCGACGAGCGGGTGCAGGCGCCGACGGTGGTCGACCACGCGCGTCGGGCCGGTGAGGCGGACCGTGTGCGCGTGCACGAGGTCGCCGGCCGAGCGGCCGACGCCCAGGACGATGTCGCCCGGCTCGACGATGCGCTCGCCGGTGCGCGACGTGAACGACGCGAGGTCGGCGGGGACCGTGAACCACACATCGGCGGCGGCGCCGGGCTCGAGGGAAACCCGGGCGAAGCCGATCAGCCGCTGCACGGGACGGACGACCGACGCCACCGGGTCGTGCAGGTAGAGCTGCACGACCTCGGTGCCGGCGTGCGAGCCGGTGTTGCGGAGCCGGAGCCGCACGCTGGCCGCGCCGTCCGTCGCGATCTCGTCCTCGTCGCCGCAGAACGCCGACCAGTCGAACGTCGTGTACCCGAGACCGTGACCGAACGGGTACGCCGCGGTCGGGTCGACGTTCGACACATCGCTCGCGCGGGCGAGCGGCGCCGCCAGGTACGTGGTGGGCTGCGACCCCGGCGTGGCCGGGATCGAGACCGGCAGACGGCCGGACGGATTCACGCGCCCGCTCAGCACGCCCGCGATCGCGCCCGCGCCCTCCTCGCCCGCGAAGAACGCCTGCACGATGCCCGCGGCCTCGGCGGTCGCGCGCCCGAGCGCGTAGGGCCGCCCGGCGAGGAGCGCGAGCACCGTCGGCGTGCCCGTGTCGAGCACCGCGTCGACGAGCTGCTGCTGCGCGCCCGGCAGGGCGAGCGATTCGGCGTCGCATCCCTCGCCGCTCGTGCCGCGGCCGAACAGTCCCGCCCGGTCGCCGAGCGCGAGCACCACGACGTCGGCCGAGGCGGCCAGCGCCGCGGCCTCCGCAAGACGGTCGGTCTCGCCGCCGTCGACCGTGGTGCCGACGGCGTGTCGGATGTCGCTGCCGGGGAACTCCGCCCGGATCGCCTCGAGCAGCGTCGGGATCCGGATGCCCATCTCGACGCCCGGATGCTGCGTCACGACGTGGGTCGGGAACGAGTAGCAGCCGAGCATCGCGTACGGATCGTCGGCGTTCGGGCCGATGACGGCGATGACGGATGGCGCGTCCGCGCCGGTCGCGGCGAGCGGCAGCGTGCCGTCGTTGCGCACGAGCACGATCGCGCGCTCCGCGAGCTCGCGCGCCAGCTCGCGGTTGGCGGGCGGGTCGAGGTCGATCGTGCCGCGGACGGCCGCGGCATCCGTCGTGTCGACCCCCGCGAGCGCCGACGGAACCGGCGTCCAGTCCGCATCGAGCAGCCCGAGCTCGGCCTTCTGCCGGAGCACGCGCCGCAGCGCCGTGTCGACAAGCGAGGCGTCCACGGCACCCGACGAGACCGCCGCGCGCAGCGGCTCGCCGAACGCCTTCACGGTGGGCAGCTCGACGTCGATCCCCGCCGACAGGGCCGCGCCCGCGGCATCCGCCCACGTGTCGGCCACACCGTGCAGCAGCTTCAGGAACGCGACCGCGAAGTAGTCGGCGACGACCGTGCCGTCGAAGCCCCACGTCTCGCGCAGCAGCTCGGTGAGCAGCCATCGGTCGGCGGCCGACGGCACGCCGTCGAGGTCGGAGTACGAGTTCATGACGCTGCGGGCGCCGCCCTCGCGCACGGCCATCTCGAACGGCGGCAGCAGCACGTCGGCGAGCTCGCGCGCGCCGATCGAGACGGGCGCGAGGTTGCGCCCGGCTTTCGACGCCGAGTAGCCGACGAAGTGCTTCAGGGTCGACACGACACCGGATGCCTCGAGCCCGCGCACGTACGCGGTGCCCACCGTCGCGACGAGGTACGGGTCCTCGCCGATGGTCTCCTCGACGCGGCCCCAGCGCGCGTCGCGCACGACGTCGAGCACGGGCGCGAGGCCCTGGTGCACGCCGACCGAGCGCATGTCGGCGCCGATGCGCCGCGCCATCCGCTCGACCAGCGCGGGGTCGAACGTCGCGCCCCACGACAGCGGCACGGGATACGCCGTGGCGCCCCACGCGGCGAATCCGGCGAGGCATTCCTCGTGCGCGATCGCGGGGATGCCGAAGCGGTTCGACGCCGCGATCCGCTCCTGCGTGCGGGCGAGCGAGATCGCCCCGACCGCCGCGTCGACGGGTGCGGTGCCGAACGGTCGCGTCAGCTGGCCGAGGCCGGTCGGCAGCAACGCATCGAGGTCGACGTGGTCGTCGAGGTCGTGCTGGTGCGGGGCCACGTCGCCGCCCTCGTCGGACGCGCCGACCCAGACGCCGTAGAGCTGCGCGAGCTTCTCGTCGAGCGTCATCTCGGCGACCAGCGCGTCGATGCGCTCGTCGATCGGGCGGGCGGGGTCGCGCCACGCGCCATCCGTCACCGCCGTCGCGGTCGTGCCCGCGGTCGTGCCATCCGGGGCGCTCATCCCTTCACCGCCCCCTGCAGACCGCCGACGATGCGGCGCTCGGCGGCGAGGAAGAAGACGAGGGCGGGAATCATGGCGAGCGAGGTGTAGGCGAGCACGGCGGCGGTGTCCTGGGAGTACTGGGTGGAGAACTGGGTGACCCCGAGTGGCAGCGGCCAGAGGTCCTGCGGCAGCGTGCCCGTGCTGATCACGAGCAGGGGGAGCAGGTAGCCGTTCCAGCTGCCGACGAACGCGAGGACGCCCACGGTCACGAGGCCCGGCATCGACAGCGGCAGCAGGATGCGCCAGAAGAAGCCCAGCCTGGAGGCGCCGTCGATCGACGCGGCCTCCTCGAGCTCGTCGGGGATGGCGCGCAGGAACGGCACGAGGATGATGATCGTCGTCGGCAGCGCGAACGCGATCGACGGGATGATCACGCCGAGGTACGTGCCGTGCAGCCCGAGGGTTCGCAGCAGCAGCGTGAGCGGCAGCGCCGCGACCGTGAGCGGGAACATGAGGCCGGCGGTGAACAGGGTGTACAGGCCCTGCCGCCCGCGGAAGTCGTAGCGCGCGATCACGAACGCGGCCATGATGCCGACGATCACGACGCCCAGCGTCGTGCCCACGGCGAGCACGACGCTCGCGAACACGTTGCCCCAGAACCGCGGCGCGCCGAGGACGGTCGCCCAGTTCTGCAGCGTCCACGGGTCGGGCAGGCCCGCCGGGTCGGCGTTGAGGTCGGCCGTCGTGCGGAAGCCGCCGACGAAGACGTAGACCACGGGGCCGATCGCGAGCGCCGCGACGACGAGCGCGATGAGGTAGACGACGGGCTGGCCCCAGTCGAACCTGCGGCCGGCGGTGCGCCGGGCCGGCAGGTCGCCGAGTGGGCGCCCGGTGGTGATGGCGGATGTCGCGGACATGTCAGCGCACTCCTCGGGTGATGGCGCCGGCGAGGTCGCGGCGGAGGGCGAAGCGCTGGTACACGAGCGCGACGATGAGCGAGATGAAGAAGAGGATGACCGCGATCGCACTCCCGTAACCGGGCTGGCCGGCGAACTGGCCCTGCTGCACCATGTAGGTCGCCATGGTCTCGGTCGACATGCTCCGCACGGTCGGTGCGATCGTGACCCAGACCATGTCGAACAACTGGAGGGCGCCGATCATCGACAGGAACGCCCAGATGCGGATGGTGGGGCCGAGCAGCGGGATCGTGATGTGCCGCTGGATCTGCCACCAGCTGGCGCCGTCGATCGCGGCGGCCTCGGCGAGCTCCTCGGGCACGCCCTGCAGGCCGGCGAGCATCAGGATGATGGCGAAGCCGAGGTACTTCCACGTCAGGATGGCGAACAGGGTCCAGAGCGCGATCTGCGGGTCGGCCAGCCAGTTCTGCTGCAGCGCGCCCAGGCCGACGGCCTCGAGCATCGCGTTCACGCCGCCCTCGGGCTGGAGGAGGAGCTTCCACGAGAGGCCGGCGATGACCTCGGCGAGCACGTACGGCACGAAGATCAGCAGGCGCAGCGCCGCGCGCCCGCGCATCGGGCGGTTCAGCAGCAGCGCGATGCCGATGGCGAGCGGGCCCTGGATGAGCAGCGACAGGATCAGGATGGCGAAGTTGTTGCCGATCGCGCGGAGGAACTCCGGGCTCGTGAGGGCCCGCTCGTAGTTGGCGAGCCCGATGAAGCGCTCCGGGTCGGCCAGGTGCTCCCACCGGAAGGCGGGCGGCAGGTTGTAGAGGCTGTAGACGGCCGCGAGCACCACGGGCAGGATCACGAACCCGAGGAACAGGAACAGGGCCGGCCCGACGAGCACGGCGATCTCGATGCGCTGTCGGGCGACGCGCGATCGCGTGCGGCGCGGGGCGGGGGCCGGGGCCTGGGCCGGGCCCGCGGAAGTCGCGGGCCCGGCCGAGTCGAGCGTTGCAGTCATGGTCACTGCGTCGCCGCGGCGTCCTGCATCTTGGTCACGATGTCCTCCGG
>DASTQT010000381.1:0-8471 GCA_035761605.1 Agromyces sp.
ACGCCGCGATGCGCGCGGTCGTCGGCGAGTGGCTCAGCCGGTCCTGACTGGCGCGTCGGCGTCCGTCGACGGCGACGGCGCCGGCGATGCGACGACGACCTCGTGCGGCCACGGCGTGCGGCTCAGCAGGAGGATCCCCGCGCCGACGAGCAGGATGAACGCCGCGATCGCGATGACGTACACCGCGACCCCGCCGTATCCGGCCTCCTGCGCGGGGTTCAGGAACGGGTACGGGTACCAGCCGATGAGCGCGCCGCGGACGAGCGAATACGCCGCCCACGCGAGCGGGAACACCGCGATGGTCCAGAGTCGCTGCCACGGGATGCGGTGTCGCCCGGGCGCGAGGACCCAGTCGGCGACGACGTAGAGCGGCGCCCACACGTGCAGGATCTCGTTCGACCACGGCACGGTCGTGGCCTGGTCGAGCGAGATCTCGCGCAGCAGCAGGTTGTAGACGACGAACGTGGTCGACATGTAGGTCACCGCGCACGCGCGGACCAGGTTGAACCACGGCGGGTCGTCCGGTCGCGTGAACGCGATCCACGCGCCGACGAGCAGCACGAGCGCCGTGAGCGCATTCGAGAGGATCGTGAAGTAGCTGAAGAAGTTCACCACGAACGCGGCACGGTCGGGCACCATCGACCAGCTCACGACGAACTGGCCGACGATCGCGGCGATCACGGCCGCTGCCGCGAGCACCCTCAACACCCCGAACAACGCTCTCACCGGCTCCCCCGTTCCCGCCGCGCTCGCCGGTCCCGCATGATCCGCCCGTTCCGCGACGCACTGAGTGCAGCATACGGGTGCGCCGGAGCGCCCAGCGGACACTCCGGCGCGCTCGTGATCGGCTCCGCTCCTGCCGTCGCAAGGGCTGGCGGACGCGTCGCGGCCGGCGGGCCGAGAGCGTCCGATCAGCGGGCGGTCGTGCGCGCGAGCTCGAGGTCGCGAGCGGTCGTGCGCGCGGCCTCGAGGATGAGGTCGGTCACCGCACCCGGCTGCGAGACCGTCACGGCGTGCGACGCATCGAGCTCGACGAGGTGCGCGTCCGCTCGCTCCGCCATGAAGCGCGTCAGCTCGGCCGGGATGGCCAGATCCTGAGCCGCGAGCAGCACCCACGACTCGATCGTCTTCCAGGCCGCATGCGTGGCCGGGGCCTCGAACGCCGCGAGCGCGAGCGGACGCTGGGCGACCGCCATCTGCTGGGCCACGACCGGGTCGACGTCGCCGGCGAAGAGGGCGTGGAACCGATCCTGGTCGATGTAGAGCTCGGGCGCCGTCCCGCCCTCGGGCGTGGGATACGGGACCGGCTGCGCGGCGCTGCCGAGCTGGGCGCCCGGGAACTTGACGACGAGGTCGGCGAGGCTCTCACCGGGCTCGGCGAGGAAGCTCGCGATGTAGACGAGAGCGGTGACGTTCGGGTTTCCGTCCGCGGCGTGGCTCATGATGTATCCGCCGTACGAGTGCCCTGCGATGACGATCGGGCCCTCGATGCTGTCCAGAACGCTCCGCAGGTACTCGGCGTCGCTCTCGAGTCCGCGGAGCGGGTTCGCGACCGCGATCACGGGGTGGCCTGCCTCCCGCAATGCGGTGATCGAGCCGTTCCAGCTCGAGGAATCCGCGTAGGCACCGTGGACCAGGACGATGGTCTGCTTGGCGGGCGTGGTGTTCATGGTGTCGTTCCTTTCATGGCGGCGTGTGCCGCTCCCGTGACGATTCCGTCCTCTTCTGCAACGCGTTTAGCGTGCAATATATTGCATGCAGTCTAGATTCCCGCCGAGTCGTGTGCAATATGTTGTATGCCCATTCCCACGAATCATCCGCCCGTCGATCGGGCCCTCCTCAGGGATGACGTCTACGGCCGCCTGCGCGATGCGATCGTCGACGGCACCTTCGCGCCGGGCGAGCAGCTCAAGGACGGCGAGCTTGCAGCGTGGCTCGGCGTCAGCCGCACCCCCGTACGCGAGGCGCTCCTTCGCCTCGCCCAGGGCGGGCTCGTCGTCGCCCGCCCCGGCCGGTCGACGATCGTCAGCTCGCTGGACGTGCGCGCGACCCGAGACGCGCGCGATGTCGTCGCAGCCATGCACGAGCTTGCCGTGCGCGAGGCGGTCCCCCTGTTCACCTCCGCGGACCTGGAGGCGATGCGCGATGCGTCCCGCCGTTTCACGGCCGCCCTCGACGCCGGCGACATCGACGCCGCACTCCGCGCCGACGACGAGCTCCACGCCATCCCGGTGGCGGTCGCCGGGAACGGGGCGATCGCGACGGTCCTCGAGCAGTTCGTGCCCGTGCTGCGACGGATCGAGCGCGTGCGCTTCGCGACAGCGGACGGCCGGCGCTCGCCCGACCGTCACGAAGAGCTGATCCGACTGTGCGCCGATGGTGACGTCGACGGAGCCGCGGCGGTCGCGAACGACACCTGGCACAGTCTCCCGGCCTCCACGGACTGAGCAACAGCCGCAACCCGATCTGCCCCAGAATGGACGGACGGTTGGACGCACGGGAGGCGAGCGGATGACGGATGCGATGCGGGCACTGGTGGTCGACGCGACGGGCGAGGATGCGCGACTGCGCATGGGCGAGGTGCCCAGGCCGCTCCGGGTGAGCGACGAAGTGCTCGTTCGCGTCGTGGCCGCGGGAATCAACCCGATCGACCGCAAGACGAAGCTCGGTCGAGGCGTGTCCGCCGCGATCCCGTCGTTCCCGGCGGTGCTCGGGCAGGACTTCGCCGGCGTCGTCGAGCAGGTGCCGTACGCCGCGCACCCCCTGCAGGTCGGGGATCGCGTCTACGGCATGGGCCGCGTGCCGCGCACCTCGGGCAGCTATGCCGAGTTCGTCAGCGTCTCGTCGCTGAGCGTCGCGCCGATGCCTGCGGCCGTCGGGTTCGTCGAGGCGGCGGCGGTGCCGTGCGCCGCCCTCACGGCGTGGGGCGCGGTCGTCGACGTCGCCCGCGCGCACGACGGCCAGCGGATGCTGGTGCACGCCGGCGCCGGCGGCGTGGGCCACTTCGCCGTGCAGCTCGCGAACTACTTCGGCGCCCACGTCACCGCGACCGCCTCGCCGCGGAACGCCGAGTTCCTCTCCTCGCTCGGTGCTCATCGCGTGATCGACTACACCAGCGAACGCTTCGAGGACGTGCTCGGAGAACAGGACGTCGTGATCGACCTCGTCGGCAACGTCGCGGATGACACGGGCACGCGCTCGCTCCGAGTGCTGCGGCGGGGCGGACTCGTCGTGAACGTGCCCACCGGCTCGTGGCCGACGATGGCCGAGGAGGCCGCGGCCGCCGGCGTGCGGGCGACCGGCTACTCGGTGCCGCCCGACGGGCGGACGCTCTCGGTCATCTCGCGGCTCATCGACGACGGGTCGATCCGCGTGCACGTCGACGGCGAGTATCCGCTCGAGGAGGGCGAGGCCGCGCACCGCCTGCTCGGCGAGGGGCACGTGCGCGGCAAGCTCGTGCTGCGCGTCGCCCCCGACCCGGCGTGAGCGTCGCGCCGAGCCATCCGATCCACAGGAGACCCGGCGATGTGCAGGACGGAATCCGTTGCCGAGGCCTGCGCATCGTGGATCCTCCTGTGAACCGCCGGTGGGGATGACCGGGCGAGGATCGAGCGTCGGATGCCTCGGCTAGCGTGGCCGACATGAGCGCCGCGCCGTCGATCGTCTGGTTCCGAGACGACCTGCGCGTGGCCGATCACCCCGCGCTGCACGCGGCGGTCGAGCGCGGCGAGCCCATCGTCGCGGTGTACGTGCTCGACGAGGAGTCGCCGGGCATCCGCCCGCTCGGCGGGGCCGCGAGGTGGTGGCTGCACCACTCGCTCGAGTCGCTCGCCGCCGACCTGCGCGACCGGGGCGTGCGGCTCGTGCTGCGTCGCGGACCGGCGGGGCGCGCCATCCGGTCGCTCGTCGACGAGGTCGGCGCGGGCGCCGTGTTCTGGAACCGCCGCTACGGGGGCGCCGAGCGCGACGTCGACACCGCGCTGAAGTCCGAGCTGTCCGACGCGGGCCTCGAGGTGCAGAGTTTCGGCGCGTCGCTGCTGTTCGAGCCGTGGACGATCCGCACGGGCTCGGGCACGCCGTTCTCGGTGTTCACCCCGTTCTGGAAGGCGTGCCTCGCGGCGGGCGAGCCGCGGCACCCGCTGCCCGCGCCCTCCGAGCTCGACGGGTTCGGCGGGCCGTCGGGTCGCGGCGGCCCCGAGAGCGACGACCTCGACGACTGGGCGCTGCTGCCGACGGCGCCCGACTGGGCCGGCGGGCTGCGCGAGACGTGGCAGCCCGGCGAGGCTGCCGCCCACCGGCGCCTCCGCGAGTTCCTGCGCGACGACCTCGCCGACTACGCGACCGGGCGCGACCGCATGGACCGGCAGGTGACGAGCCGGCTCTCGCCGCGCCTGCGCTGGGGCGAGCTCAGCCCACACCAGGTGTGGCACGCGACCCGCGAGCGCGCGGCCGGCACCGAGGGCGCGCGCAAGTTCCTCTCCGAGGTCGGATGGCGCGAGTTCGCCTGGCACGTGCTCTTCCACTTCCCCGAGCTCGCGACGAAGAACTGGCGCAGCGAGTTCGACGCGTTCCCGTGGCCGCGGCTGCACCCGTCGGCGCTCACCGCGTGGGAGCGCGGACGCACGGGCGTGCCGGTCGTCGACGCCGGTATGCGCGAGCTCTGGCACACGGGCGTGCTGCACAATCGCGTGCGAATGATCGCCGCGTCGTTCCTCACGAAGAACCTGCTCATCGACTGGCGGCGCGGCGAGGAGTGGTTCTGGGACACGCTCGTCGACGCCGATCACGCCTCGAACCCGTTCGGCTGGCAGTGGGTCGCCGGGTCGGGGGCCGATGCCGCGCCGTACTTCCGCGTGTTCAACCCCGAGCTGCAGCGCGAGAAGTTCGACCCCGACGGCGCGTACGTACGGCGGTGGGTGCCCGAGGTGGGAACCGACGAGTACCCGGAGCCGATCGTCGACCTGAAGGAGACGCGCAACGCGGCGCTCGCGGCCTACGAGCAGGTGAAGGCGTCGCGCACAGCGGGGGTCGAGTAGCCGCGCAGCGGCGTATCGAGACCCGTCGCGCCCAGGGTCTCGATACGGCCATCGGGTCCTACTCGACCCGCAGAACTCGCTCGAGCACGTAGTCGTGCTCCCAACGCTCGCCGACGAGGAACCGCTTCGTGCCGACGATCGTGAACCCGTGCTTCTCGTAGAACCGGATGGCGCGGGCGTTCTCCTGGTTCACGCCGAGCCAGACGACCGGCGTGCCGTCGCGGGCGGCCTCGGCGAGCGTCGCGCGAATGAGCTCGCTCGCAACGCCCTGCCCGTGCGCGGCGGGGTGCGCGTACATCTTGCTCAGCTCGACCGCGGGCCGCGCGGTGACTGCGGCCGCGGCATCCGCGTCGGCCGGGACCCCGCCCTCGGTGCGCACGAGCATCGACCAGCCCACGAGCCCCTCGGTGCCGTCGAGCTCGCCGCGCCAGGCCGGATCGGCGGCGTCGTCGGCGACCGCGACCAGGATCGGGCGGTCAGGGTCGGCGAGGTACTCCGCGAAGCGGTCGCGCGTGAGGTTTCGGGCGATGAAGTCGGAGATCGCCTCGGCCGTCGTCGAGGGCGGGCACGCGAGCGGGAAGGTCACGGCGGCGAGCGCGGCGAGGGCCGCGGCATCCGCCGGGCGCGCGGGACGGATCTGCACGGTCACCCCCGCACCCTACTGCGAGCGCGGGCTCTCGACGCGCGCGGAGCCCTCGTGAAAGGGTGGGGTTCGGGCGGGCGGGGGCGCTCGCCGGACAGGAGGGGTCGGATGTCCGGAGTGCTCGCGTCATCGGTCGACGGCCGGTCGTTCACGACGAGTTCGGGCGAGGGCGCGCCGACCGGCACGCTCGTCCGCCTCGAGACGACGGATGGCGCGTGGCTCGGCCTCGTCGAAGCGGTCTCGCCCGACGGCGCCGAGGTGGGTCGCGTGCTCGGCGTGCTCGACGGTGAGGGCGGGCTCGACCAGCGCTCGGACGCGCCGTTCCGGAACGCGCACGTGCGGCGCGCCGACGCGGCATCCGTCGACGCCCTGCACCGAGCCGCGCACGCGGCCCTCGACATCGGCACGATGCTCGCCTCCCCGGGGCCGGCGAAGCTGATCGGCTCGCGGTTCAACCGGCACACCTTCTGGTGCGGCCAGTCGGGTTCGGGCAAGACCTACGCGCTCGGCGTCGTGCTCGAGCAGGTGCTCGCCCACACGGCGCTGCCGATCGTGGTGTTCGACCCGAACTCCGACTTCGTGCGGCTCGGCGAGCTGCGCGAGGGTGTGAGCGGGCCGGATGCCGCGGCGCTCGCCGAACGGAACATCCGCGTGCTGCGCCCGAACGGGCCCGATCCGCTGCTCGTGCACTTCCGTTCGCTGCCGATCGAGGCGAAGGCCGCGATCCTGCGCCTGGACCCCGTCTCCGACGCGCGCGAATTCAACACGCTGCTGCACTCCGACGAGGTCGCGACGGCGCTCGACAAGGACACGCTGCTCGGCGAGCTGCGCGCGTCGGACGACCCCGGCCGGCAGTCGCTCGCGACCCGCATCGAGAACCTCGGCATGCTCGACTGGGAGGTGTGGGCGGGCCCTCGGACTCCCGTGAACGAGATCGTCGCCGAGCGGCCGGATGCCACGGTGCTCGACCTCGGCGGCTTCTCGACGCCCGACCAGCACCTGTCGGTCGCGATCTCGGTGCTCGACGACCTCTGGGCGCGCCGCGCGGAACGCAAGCCCGTGCTGCTCGTGATCGACGAGGCGCACAACCTGTGCTCGCCCGACCTGGTCACGCCGCTCGCGACCGCGGTACGCGAGCGGATCATCCAGATCGCCGCGGAGGGCCGCAAGTACGGCCTGTGGCTGCTGCTGTCGACGCAGCGGCCGTCGAAGATCCACCCGGGGATCATCTCGCAGTGCGACAACCTGGCCGTCATGAAGATGAGCTCGCCCGGCGACCTCGCGCAGCTCGGGTCGTACTTCGGGGTCGCGCCGGCCGGGCTGCTCGCGATGTCGCCGTGGTTCCGGCAGGGCGAGGCGCTGTTCGCGGGCGGGTTCGTGCCGGCGCCGACGCTGGTGAAGATGGGGTCGCGGCTCACGCCCGAGGGCGGCAGCGACGTGGGCGTGCCGATGCGCTGAGCGCGGGTCTCGATGCGGCCGCTGCGCGGCCTACTCGACCACCAAGAGGTTGCACGGCCCTACTCAACCACCGGGAGCGGGTCTCGATACGGTCGCTCCGCGGCCTACTCGACCACCAGAAGCCCTGCGCGGCCTACTCGACCACCGGGCTCAAGCCGAGGTTCTTGCGGAACCAGTGGTCGGCGTAGAACTCCTCGTTGAACGGCGCGACCTCGGCGTAGCCGGCGGCGCGGTACATCGCGATCGCCTCGGTGAGGGTCGCGTTCGTCTCGAGGGTCGTCGCGACGCAGCCGTGCTCGCGCGCGGCGGCCTCGAGGGCCATGAGCAGGCGGCGGCCGACGCCGAGCCCGCGCACGTCGTCGGCGACCCACATGCGCTTGAGGTAGCCCGTGCCGTCGGCCTCGAACAGCACCCCGCCGCAGCCGATCGCGCGCCCGTGCAGGCGGGCGAGCAGGAACGCGCCGTGCGGGTCGGCGAACTCGTCGGTGCCCGGGTGCAGGCTCTGCGCGACGTCGAAGCCGCCGGGGAATCGGCGCGCGAGTTCGGCGTAGTAGGCCGCGAGGCACGCTCGGGCGTCGGGCGACGCGGCATCCGCTCGCTCGATGCGCACCTGCCCGGCCTCGAGCAGGCGCGTCACGGTCGCCATGGCCTCGACGAGGCGGTCGCGTCGCGCGGCGGGCAGCGGGTCGAGGACGGATGCCGCGAGCTCGTCGCTCGCCGCGTCGAGCCCGCGTCGTTCGCGCAGTCCGGCGTCGGTGAGCGTCACGCGTCGAACGCGCGCATCGCGGTTCGCTCCGGCGACGACGACGAGGCCCTCCGACTCGAGGCCGCGGAGCAGGCGGCTGAGATACCCAGAGTCGAGCCCGAGCCGAGCACGGAGCTCGCGCACGTCGGCGCCGCGCTCGCCGATCTCCCACAGCAGGCGCGAGGCGCCGAGTGATCGGCCGCGCGCGAGGTAGGTCTCGTTCAGCGCGCCCACGGTCTCGGTCACGATGCGGTTGAAGGCGCGCACGGTCGCGATGGGGTCGGGGGCGACATCCTGTGCCATTCTCTGACTCTAGTCAGCGATCGGCCGTCGTCAACCCCGGCACGACGAAGCGGATGCCGCGGGGGTGGAGCCCGCGACATCCGCTCGTCGGCCTCGACACGGCCGCATGCGGCCTACTCGACCTACGGAACCGTGTCAGAGGAACCGCGCGTACGCCCCGACCGTCAGGAACGTCGGGAACTCCGGCTCGAGCGCGACCGACCGGAACACCGAGATCGCGTCGTCGAACCGGTCGCCCTCGAAGCGGGGCAGGTCGGCCACGGCGGCCGCCATGATCCGCACGATC
>DASTQT010000382.1:0-5204 GCA_035761605.1 Agromyces sp.
CGCGCTACCGCAGGGTCGTGCGCGCGGCATCCGAGATCACGAAGCTCGAGCTGCCGGATGACGCGGCGTCGCTGCTCGACGACCAGGAGCTCGCCGAGCGCACGTTCGTGATGTGGGACATCATCCACGACCGCACGCACAGGCGAGGCGACCTGCCGTTCGATCCGTTCATGATCAAGCAGCGCATGCCGTACTTCCTCTACTCGCTCGAGGAGCTGCGGTGCGACCTCACCGCGTTCCGCGAGTCGGTGAAGATCACCCGGGCGCTCCGCGCTCGGGTCGCGGCCGGGGAGACGCTCAGCGAGGTGGAGGCCGAGACGCTGCACCACGCGACGCTCGTGCAGTACGCGGTGATCTTCGACCGGATCTTCCGGTTCGCGATCACCGGGTCGCGCGTGCGCAACTACGACGGGCTCGGCGGCCAACTGCTGTTCGCGTGGCTGCACCAGAAGCACGTGCTCGAGTGGACCGACGTGTCACTCAGCTTCGACTGGGCGGCCGTGCCCGACGCGGTCGTCGAGCTCGGCGACGCGATCGACGAGCTGTACTGGAAGTCGATCGACCGGCCGAAGACCGCGCACTGGCTCGCCGCGTACGAGCTCGTCCGCAGCGTGCTCACGCCCAACCCGGCGTCGGTGTGGGCCGAGGGCCTGCCCCGCGAGGTGCTCGCCGGGCCGCCCAAGGGCTACACCGATCTGGTGATGGATGACGAGTTCCCGCTGTCGATGTTCTACGAGGCACTCGACAAGAAGATGAAGCCGGTCATCGAGTCGACGGTCGGCATCACGGCCGCAGACGCCTGACGGGTCTCGATACGGCCGCGGGCGGCCTACTCGACCACCGGTGTACACCGCCGGTGGTCGAGTAGCACGCGAAGCGCGCGTACCGGGACCCCATGAGAGGATCTCCTACCGTGACTCAACTGCAGGACAAGGCCATCGTCGTCGCCGGCGCCACGAGCGCGTCGGGCCGTGTCGTGGCGCGAGCCCTCGTCGACGCGGGTGCCCGCGTGATCGTCGTGGGCAGCCATCAGGGCCGCCTCGACGAGCTCGAGGTCGAGATCCCCGGCGTCATCGGCGAGCGCGCCGACCTGACCGACGGCGACGACGTGCTCGAACTCGCCATGCGCGTGCACGCGAAGGTCGGCGACGTCGACGGCATCGTGCACCTGGTCGGCGGATGGCGCGGCGGCGGCGGCATCCCGGGGCAGACCGAGGAGGACTACCGGCTGCTCGAGCGGTCGTTCACGGCGCTGCGCTACGTGAGCCGCGTGTTCTGGGACGACCTCACCGCCTCCGACGCGGGCCGCGTCGCGATCGTGTCGTCGACGACCGTCGAGAAGCCCACCGCCGGGGGCGCGAACTACGCGGCCGTGAAGGCGGCGAGCGAGTCCTGGATGCGCTCGCTCGCCGACGGGTTCGCCAAGGCCGGGGCGCCCGCCGCCGCGGTGACGTTCCGCGTCAAGGCCCTCGCGGGGCTCGAGTCGCGCCTCGCCGACGAGGTCGTGGCTCTGTGGGCGGTGGATGCCGCGGCATCCGACCTGAACGGGCGCGTCACGACGCTCGAGGGCTGAGCACCCGGTCCGCGGGCGCGTCGTCGACGGCCGGCGGCCCTGCGAGCGGCTCGTCCTCGCCGTCGCCGGCGGGGCCGTCCACCTCGTCGACGTCGTCGAGCCCGCGTTCGGACTCGTCGTCGACGGCCGGCTCCGGGCTCGCCTCCCGGACTCGCGGTGCGAAGGCACGGATGGTGCCGACCACGGCCAGCGTTCCGAGCGAGAGCGCCATCGCGACGACGCCGGCACCGAGCACGGCCGCCGCGATCGTGAGGCGCGCCTGCCCGCCGTAGACGTCGGCGGCCGTCGCGGTCGTGCTGTTCAGCGCGGCGACCAGCGCCTCGTTCTCGGTGACGGTCATGACGATGCCGACGGCGAGGACGCCGGCGGAGGCCGCGAGCGTCGCGGGCGGGATGATCAGGGTGGCGATCGAGATGGAACGTCGGGGCGTGGACGTGGGCACGGGTACCTCGTTTCGGTCGGCGACTCGGATGTCGCGTCGGACCCGCCCGACGGTACGGTCCATCCATATGCGGGGCCTATGCGCGCGCGATGAGGATCCCGGACGCGGCGGAGGGACCGAGCGTCAGTCCGCGGTCGGAGGCACCGCGGCATCCGTCGCCGGCTCGCCCCCGGTCTTCGCGCCCGTGGCGACCTCGTGCGCGGTATCGGCCGGGTCGTGCTCGGCACGGCTCAGCAGGATGAACGGGATCGCGAGCGCCTGGATCACCCCGCTCCACAGCAGCGAGAAGCCGTACCCGCCGAGGTCGGCCGCGCGCCCGAGCACGGGCTGGATCGCCGCGCCGCCCGCACTGCCGAGCAGCGAGTCGAAGGACAGCACGGTGGCGCGCTGCTTCGACGGGATCATGTCGTTGAGGTACGCGCGGTGCACCGGGTCGTCGATCGACGACGCCACGCCCCACACGGCGATCAGCAGCATCGCCGCCCAGAAGTTCGCCGTGACGGCGAGCACGACGAGCGCCAGCGCGCTCGACGCCGCCGCGAGCAGGATCACCGACGTGCGCTTGCGGAACCGACGGCGGACCACCGGGGCGAGGAAGCCGCCCACGATGCCCGCGCCGGAGAGCAGCGCTGCCGCAAGGCCCGCGATCGAGTACGCCCCCTCGTCGCCCCAGAGCTCCAGCAGGTACGGCTGCAGGGCGTAGAACGCGTAGATGCCGACACCCATGGTGAACGGGGTCGTGAGCATCAGCCAGCGCACCGGGCGGTTGCCGAGGCCGTAGCGCACCGAGGCGCGAAGCACCGTGCGCGTGGCCTGCAGCGGGCCCTCGCCGCGGTCGGGCGTGAAGCCGAGATCGCGCATGAGCACGGCGGCGACGACGAACATGATGAGCAGGATGCCGGCGCGGACGAGGAAGGGGACGCCGAGGTTCGTCAGCTGGGCGATGATGCCGCCGAGCACCGAGCCGCTGAGCATCGCCACGTTGCCGACGATGACGGCTCGACCGAACACCGTCTCGAGGCTCCCCGTGTACCCGGTCGCGTGGAGCGCGTCGACGAGCCACGCGTCGACCGCGCCCGAGAAGAACGTGAAGCCGAGGCCGAGGAGCACCGACACGATCGCCCAGGCCCAGAACGGCGAGTGCCACACCCAGAGCAGCCAGTACATCACGGTCGTGACCGCGAGCGTCAGCGTGCCGAGCAGGTACGACATGCGTCGCCCGAGCGTGTCGGCGACGACGCCGGTGGGGATCTCGAACACGAACATCCCGAGGCTGAAGAACGCGTTCGCGGCGAACGCCTCGAGGTTGGTCAGCCCGGCGTCGAGCAGGAACAGCGTGTTGATGCCCCAGATGAACGATGCGGCGAGGGTGTTGCCGAGCATGAGCGTGTAGTACGTGCCCTGCACGCGCCGGGCCGCACGCCCGGTCGCGTCGTGACGTTCGGGAGCGGTCATGCGCGGCGTCCCGAGCGACCCATGGCTCCATCATGCCCCCCGACCGCGCTTCGCCAAAGGCCTGGCGGATGGCACGTACGTTTCCCACTGCACTTCCGGCCTTTCGTCGTGGAATGTGAAAAGTCGCGCATATCACGAATGCTTTTGCTTGACCTCAGTGAAACAAATGCCGTAGCCTCCGAAAAAGTTCGTGACGCCAACTCACGAGCAACGGTGCGAAGAGTGGCAGTGATACTCCTTCGCGCCGGGCGCGGTCCATCCGCGTCACGGGCCCTACGCCCGTCCCCACCAGGAAAACGGTTCAGTGCAAGGGAGCATCATGGATGAACTGACGGAACAGGCCGAGCACGACGCCCGGGTCCTCGGGCGCAGTCTCGGCCTGACGCGGCGCCAGCTGCTGGCAGCCACGACGGGCATGGCCGCGGCTGCCGCGGTCGGCCTCGCGGGCGGCCACACGCACGCCCACGCCGCACCCGCGGCGGCCGCGGCCGAAGGCGGCAACGGCGTGCTCATCCCGCCCGGCAAGCGGGGCATCATCCTCTACACGGTTCGCGACGCCATCAGCCGCGACCCGAACACCACCGACCTGCCCTCGGGCTTCAAGGAGGTCCTCCAGGAACTGTCGCGCATCGGCTACAAGCAGATCGAGTTCGCCGGCTACAACCAGCACGCCAACGCCGAGGGCGGCAACCTCAACAACGTCGCCGGCGCGCAGCTGCTGCGCACGTGGCTCGACGACAACGGTCTCGAGGCCGAGGGCAACCACGGCTCCATCCCGGGCACCATCACGGATGCCACGCTCCTCGCGTTCGACCAGGCGTGCGAGATCGCGAACATCCTCGGGTTCGGTCACATCGGCACGGGCAACGACCCGACGAGCAGCTCGTACCTCGCCGACTGGCAGGCCGCGGCCGACCGCTGGAACGTCCTCGGCGAGCGGGCGGCGTCGCACGGACTCAAGCTGTACACGCACAACCACGACGCGGCGTACAGCTTCCTGCTCGACAGCGGCCCGCTCGACGCGCTCGGCCGGCCGACCCGCTCGAGCGGCCTGCGCCGCCTCGAGTGGTTCCTGCAGAACACCGACCCGAACTACGTGTACCTCGAGATGGACATCTACTGGGCGCACGTGGCCCAGCACCGGTTCCAGAGCTACACGGCTCCCGACGGCAGCACCGTTGCCGACGTGTTCGACCCGGCGGGCCTCGTGGCCGAGCAGACCACGCGGTTCCCGCTGTTCCACGCGAAGGACGGCGCCGCGCGTCCCGACCTCGCGGCCGGGTACTCGATCGTCCCCTTCGGAGCGGGCGACATCGACTTCACGACGTTCTTCCAGCGCATCGGGGCCAAGGGGTACCACAACTCGATGTACGAGCAGGACAACGCCGCCACGGTCAACTCGCTCGGCGTGAACGCCCCGTCGCCCTCGCTGTCGCTGGAGAACTCCGCGTACAGCTACGGCAACGTCGCCGCCCTCCGCGGCTGACGCGATACCCCGGGCCGCGCGGTACCTACCTCCCGCGCGGCCCGGCACCACATGGATCCCGCCGAACCTCCTCCTTCATCGACTGGAGCACATCCATGCACATCGCACGTTCGCGCCTCGCGGCGCTGGTGATCGGAGCCGCGATCGCGGCCTCGGCCGCCGTCGCGGGGCCCGCTGCCGCCCATGACGGGCACGACCACGGGGATCCGGTCTCGGCCACCACGTGGGCCAACTACGAGCGCGTCCGG
>DASTQT010000383.1:0-3877 GCA_035761605.1 Agromyces sp.
GACGCCGTAGAGCGTGAGGGCGATGACGAGGTTGAGGGGCGATCGCAGGCTCAGGCCCGTCACCGCGGGCAGGGCGATGAACAACGCGAGCGACGGGATCGCGTAGAGGAGCGCGCACAGCGACAGCAGCACGCCGCGCGACCACCGGTACCGGTGGGCGAGCCACCCGATCGGGACCGACACCACGAAGCTCAGTATGATCGCGGGCACCGACAATGCGAGGTGCACGAGCATGAGCTCGCCGACGAGGTCGAGGTTCGACCAGAGCCAGTTCACGACGCGAGGACCCCAGCCGGGCGCCCGTCCGCGTCGACGACGACCCGGCGTCCGTCGATCTCGGTCACGTGCAGCGCGCGCTTGCCGCGCTCGGCGCCGACGAAGTCCGCGACGAAGGCGTCGGCCGGGTGAGCGAGGATCTCGGCCGGCGACGCGGCCTGGGAGATCTTGCCGCCCTGCTGCATGATGACGACCTGGTCGCCGAGCAGGAACGCCTCGTCGATGTCGTGCGTCACGAACACGACCGTCTTGCCGAGTTCGCGCTGCAGGCGGATGAGCTCCTGCTGGAGGTCGGCGCGCACGATGGGGTCGACCGCCCCGAACGGCTCGTCCATCAGCAGGATGTTCGGGTCGACCGCGAGCCCGCGCGCGACGCCCACACGCTGTTGCTGGCCGCCTGAGAGCTGGCTCGGGTACCTGTCGGCGAGCGCCCGATCCAGGCCCACGGTGTCGAGCAGTTCGAGCGCCCGGGCGTGCGCCTCGCGCTTCCCGGTGCCGCGCAGCAGCGGCACCGTCGCGACATTGTCGATGACCTTGCGGTGCGGCAGGAGCCCCGAGTTCTGCATGACGTAGCCGATGCCGCGCCGGAGCTTGACCGGGTCGAGGGTCGCGACATCCGTGCCGTCGATGAGCACCTGGCCCGCGGTCGGATCGATCATGCGGTTGATCATCCGCAGCAGCGTGGTCTTGCCCGAACCCGACGACCCCACGAAGACCGTGGTCTTGTGCGGCGGGATGACGATGTCGACGTCGCGCACGGCGACCGTGCCGTCGGGGAACTGCTTGGTGACGCCACGGAACTCGATCATGCTGCCTCTCCCCCGGTGCGGGGCGCCGTTCGGCGCACGGTCAAGCCAAACACCTCAGGGGCGGCCGGGGCAACGGATGCCGCGGCGGTTCGCCGCGCGCGAAACCCGGCTCAGGCGGCGGACGAGGCCGACACGCGCGCGGAGAGGTGCTCGTCGAGGTACTCGCGCACGACGCGGCTCGCCTCGTCGAGGTAGCGCTGGTCGCCCGCGGGGTCCCGCTCGAAGGCGCGGTGGATGAGGGCGCCGCCGATCTCGAGCGACACGCCGAGGCGGAAGCGGACCTCCTGCTCGTCGGCGATGCCGAACTCGTGCTCCATGAGTCGGGCCACCCGGTGCGCGAGCTCGGGCTCGCCGTCGTGGTCGGAGGCTTCGCGCGGTGCCGCGTGGATCACGCTGAAGCCGGGCTCGTCGCGGTAGAGCTGGGCGCAGACCTCGAGCGCGAGGGCGACGACATCCCACCACTCGGCGAGCTCCGCCGCCTCCATCGACTCGGCGAGCCGCTCTCGGTAGCGTCGCACGCTGCGCTCGCGGAGTGCGTGCAGCACCGCGACGCGGTCGGGGAAGTACCGGTAGACCGTGCCGATCGAGGCGCCCGCGCGCTCGGCGACCATCTGCGTCGTCAGTCGCTCGAAGCCGAGCTCGTCCACGATCTCGGCGGCGGCGTCGAGCAGCGCGTCGAGCCGCTGGGTGCTGCGACGCTGCGTCGGCTCGGTACGGACCGAGCGCCTCCGGCCGTGATCGGTCCCGAGGATCAGGTCGATGTTTGGCACGGAACCTCCTCACTTGCCGGACCACTCTACCCGTGCCTCGGAGCGCTCCCGACCATGACGGCGGGGTTTCGCGTCCCGGCGGGGCTGCATGACAGACTGAGTGGATGCCGGTGAATTCCCCCATCCCGGCCGGTCCCCGGCAGCGGCCGGTCCGGCACGGTGCCGCGCGTCTCGAGGACAGGATCCACGACGTGCGCGAACGCTGGGCCCGTCGGCGCGGTCACGTGCCCACCGTGGTGCCGTACACCGGGTACGGGTCGACGGAGTGGGTGCGCGTGTTCTGCCGCGTGCTGCTGTCCAAGCCGGTGCGCGCCGACGACACCTCCAAGCGGCGGCGCCGCCGTCGTGAGCAGGGCATCCGCGGATGGCGCAGCTTCACGAGCGTGCCGGTCGGCGACGTGCCCGTGGTGATCGAGGTGGGCGGTGAGCGCATCGAGGTGCTCGCCGATCGCGGCGGCGTCGTCGACACCAAGATCCCCGTGCACCTCGAGTCCGGCTGGAACCGGGCGGTGCTGCGCGTGGAGGGCTCGGAGGACGTGGAGGCGCCCGTCTGGGTGGTCGGGCCCGATGTCGACTTCGGCATCGTCTCCGACATCGACGACACCGTCATGGTGACGGCGCTCCCCCGCCCCTTCGTCGCGTTCTGGAACACGTTCGTGCTCGACGAGCACGCCCGCAGCCCCACCCCGGGCATGGCGGTGCTCTACGAGCGGCTCGTGCGGGCCCACCCCGGTTCGCCCGTCATCTACCTCTCCACGGGCGCGTGGAACGTCGCGCCGACTCTCACGCGCTTCCTCTCGCGCAACCTCTACCCCGCCGGGCCGATCCTGCTCACCGACTGGGGTCCGACGCACGACCGCTGGTTCCGGAGCGGCAGGGCGCACAAGACCGAGAACCTCCACCGGCTGGCCGAGGAGTTCCCGCACATGCGCTGGCTGCTCATCGGCGACGACGGGCAGCACGACGAGGAGCTCTACGCCGACTTCGCGAAGCAGCACCCCGGCCAGGTCGCCGCGGTCGCCATCCGCGAGCTCTCCGTCGGCGAGGCGGTCCTCGCGGGCGGCCGGGCCAAAGCCGAGCAGCACGGCGCCGACGTCCCGTGGGTGTCCGCGAGCGACGGCGCGACGATCGCCGACCGGCTCGGCGACGTCGGCATGCTCTGACACGCGCGCGCCTGCCCGCCTCATCGGCGGGCGGTCACGGCATCAGGCGACGGATGTCGCTGCTCGCCGCTCGCGCCGGATGCGGACGAGGCCGCGGTTGACCTGCCTGGCCCACAGCGGCCCGCGGTAGATGAACGCGGTGTAGCCCTGCACGAGTGTCGCGCCCGAGTCGAGCCGCTCCTGCACGTCTTCGGCGGTCTCGACGCCGCCGACGGAGATCACGCACAGCGACGCCGGCACGTGCTCGCGGATCAGGCGCAGCACCGCGAGCGACCGCGCCGCGAGCGGCGCGCCGGAGAGCCCTCCGGCACCGATCGCCTCGACGTCGGCGGCCGGCGTCACGAGGCCGGAGCGCGAGATCGTCGTGTTCGTCGCGATGATGCCGTCGAGGCCGAGCCGGGTGACGAGCTCGCAGATGCGCACCACCTCGGCGTCCTCGAGGTCGGGAGCGATCTTCACGAGCAAGGGCGTGCGGCCCGCGGCCTGCCGCACCGCCTCGAGCAGGGGTGCGAGCGCATCGAGCTCCTGCAGGCCGCGAAGGCCCGGGGTGTTGGGCGAGCTGACGTTGACCACGAGGTAGTCGGCGTGCGGCGCGAGCACCTTCGCGCTGCGCACGTAGTCCTCGGTCGCCCGCTCCACGGGCGTGACCCGGCTCTTGCCGATGTTCACGCCGAGCACCGGCCGGTGCGTGCGACGCGAGAGCCGCGAGATGCGGCCCGCCGCGGCATCCGCCCCGCCGTTGTTGAAGCCCATGCGGTTGATGAGCGCGCGGTCGGCGACGAGCCGGAAGAGGCGGGGGCGCTCGTTGCCCGGCTGCGGGAGTGCCGTGATCGTACCGACCTCGACGTGGCCGAAGCCC
>DASTQT010000384.1:0-2558 GCA_035761605.1 Agromyces sp.
CCCGAGGCCGGCACCTCGAGCGACTCGAGAGCGACGGGTCGTGCTTCGGCGCGCGCCTCGATGGCGCCCTGCCGCACGGTGACGACGAGCGGCCCGAAGGTCGCCGCGGAGTCGACGCTGTACGCGCCCCCGTACACGGAGTGGTGGGCGAGGACGCCCTCGTCGTCGCGCGAGACGCCGATCGCGTCCACGGCGATGGGGGCGCTGGTGCGGGCGGCGAATCGGCCCGCGATGTCGCGTCCGTCGATCGAGTTCGAGATGAGCACCGCCTCGGGTGCGATGCGCGCCGCAGCCGCGGCGAGCGCGTCGACGTGCGGGATCGTGAGCTCGGACTGCGTCGAGGTCGTCTCGACGGCGAGCACGCGCTCGGCCCCGAGCGCAGCAGCCTGCTCGGCGAGCGACTGCGCCCGGCCGGGCGCGGTGACGGCGAGTGCCACGGGAGTGCCGATCCCGGAGGCGGCGGCGAGGAGGCCGGCCGCGCTCGTCGCGAGGTCACCGCTCGGGGTGGCCTCGAGCACCACGAGGATCGGGTCTGCGGGGTAGTCGGTCATGATCGTCCTCTCAGACCAGCCGGTTCTCGATCAGGAACTCCGCGATCTTCGTGCCGCCGTCGCCCTCGTCCGTGATCTTGATCCCCGCCGTGCGCGGGGGCTTCTCGGAGATGGCGGTCATGATCGACACGGCGACGGAGAGATCCTCCGGCTCGATGCCCAGATCGGCGGCGGTCACCGTCTCGAACGGCTTCTTCTTCGCGGCCATGATTCCCTTGAAGTTCGGGAAGCGGGCGTCGGGGAGCGCCTCGGTGATCGAGATGACCGCCGGCAGCGGGGCACTCACGCGCATGGTGCCACCGTCGACGTTGCGCGTTCCCGACACCGAGCCGTCGGTGATCTCGACGGATGAGAGGGCGGTCGCGTTCGGCACCTCGAGCAGCTCCGCGAGCATGGCGGGAATCACGCCGCCGCTGCCGTCGGTCGAGAGGTTGCCGGTGATGACGAGGTCGAACCCGGTGCGGCGGATCGCCGCGGCGAGGGTGCGCGCGGTGAGGCCCAGGTCCGCGGCGGCCAGACCTGGGTCGGCGATGTGCACGGCCGATCCGGCTCCCATCGCCAGGCCCTTGCGGATCGTCGTCGCGGCGCTTTCGGGTGCCATCGACATGACGACCACCTCGGTGTCGGCGTGCGCGTCGGCGTGGGCGAGCGCCACCTCGAGCGCCCGCTCGCTGATCTCGTCGAGCACCGCCTCGCTCGCGGCGCGATCGGCGAGCCCCGTCTCGAGGTCGAGCTTCCGCTCCCCGTACGTGTCGGGGACCTCCTTCACGAGGACGATGATCTTCATCAGGCCTCAGTCCCTTCATCGAGCTCGCCTTGGGAACGTACCCGCCGCACGACCGCCTCGGCCTGCCGCAGGAGCGGCGCGTCGACCATCTGCCCGCGGAAGGCGAACACGCCGTCGCGTTCGCGCACGGCGGCCTCGGCGAGGAGCGCACGCGCCCACTCCAGTCGTTCGCGACTCGGCGCGTACGCCGCCCTGACGACCTCCACCTGGCCCGGATGCACGCACGCCGTGGCGGCGAAGCCGAGGGCGGCGGCATCCTCGGCCTCCGCGCGAAGGCCGTCGGCGTCGGCGAGGTCGAGGTGCACCGCGTCGACCGCGGCCACGCCGTGCGCGCCTGCCGCGAGCAGCACCTGCGACCTGGCGTGGCGCGCGATGTCGCGGTACCGTCCGTCGGGGTACCGGCTGGAGGCGCCGCCGAGCGAGGCGACGAGATCCTCCGCGCCCCACATGAGCGCGGACACGATCGGCACCGACGCGATGTCGGGCGCGGCGAGCACACCGCGCGCGGTCTCGCACAGCGCGATCACGTCGAAGTCCTCGAGCGCGACGAGGTCGACGGTGCCCTCGGCCTTGGCGAGCATGACCGTGCGGTACGCGGTGCGGCGCAGCGCCGCGAGGTCGTCGGCGTGGTGCGGCGTCGATGCCGGGTTCACGCGCACGATCACGCGCGACGGGTCGAGCGGGTTCGCCACGAGCGACTCGCGCGCCGCCGACTTCGCGACCTCGGCCACGGCGTCCTCGAGGTCGAGGATCACCGCGTCGGCGCGCTCGACCGCCTTGGCGTATCGGTCCGGCCGATCGGCCGGGCAGAACAGCAGCGCGGGACCGAAGGGGAACGGCGGGTGCGTCATCCGCTCGCCTCGCCGTTCCTGCGCGACTGCCGTTCGCCTGCGTCGCGGGTCCAGACGAGCATCGTGCGCGACGCCGTCGCGACCACCTCGCCGTCCTGGTTGCGGGCGGTGTGCCCGAGCACCACGATGCCCTCTCCGGGACGCGACGACGACAGCCGCTTCGACTCGACGACGCTCTCGCCGTAGAGGGTGTCGCCCACGAACACCGGAGTGGGGAACGCGACCGCACCGAACCCGAGGTTGGCGACGAGCGTGCCCTGCGTGAGCTGCCCCACCGACTGGCCGACCAACGTCGACAGCGTGAACAGCGAGTTCACGAGGATCCGGCCGAACGGCTGCCGGGCGGACCATGCCGCGTCGAGGTGCAGC
>DASTQT010000385.1:0-8100 GCA_035761605.1 Agromyces sp.
AGACCTCGAAGCCGTCGGGGAGGAAGATCGGGTCGTACCCGAACCCGTTCACGCCCGCGCGCTCGGTCGCGATCCGGCCCGGCCACGCGCCGACGGCCGCGAACTCGTACGGCGCCGCGCCCGCGGCATCCGGCACCACGAGCGCGATCGTGCAGTGGAAGTGCGCGGTGCGGTGCGGGTCGCGGATGTCGCCGAGCTGGGCGAGCAGCAGCTCGAGGTTCGCCTCGGCGCCGCGCCCGGGTCCGGCCCACCGGGCCGAGAAGATGCCGGGCGATCCGCCCATCACGTCGACCGCGATCCCCGAGTCGTCGGCGAGCGCGATGCGTCCGGTGTGGGATGCCGCGGCGCGCGCCTTGATGAAGGCGTTCTCGTCGAAGCTCGTGCCGTCCTCGACCGGCTCCGGGCCGTCGTAGGCCAGCACGGTGATCCCGGGAACGTGCTCGCCGAGGATGTGCTGGAACTCCGCGACCTTGTGCGCGTTGTGCGTGGCGAGCACGACCTCGAGCCCGGTCTGCGACATCCGCTCGCCCCCGCTCACGCCTCGAGCACGCGCTCGAGCGCCGCGCGCTGGATCCCAGCCAGCTCGGTCGTGCCCGCGAGCGCGAGGTCGAGCAGGTCGTCGAGCTCGCGGCGGTCGAACGGCGCGCCCTCGGCGGTGCCCTGCACCTCGACGAAGAGGCCGCGGCCGGTGGCGACGACGTTCATGTCGGTCTCGGCGCGCACGTCCTCGACGTAGGCGAGGTCGAGCATCGGCGTGCCGTCGATGATGCCGACCGACACGGCCGACACCGTGTCGATGAGCGGCGTCGACTTCTGGGCGATGAACCTCTTCTCGCGGGCCCACTCGATCGCGTCGGCGAGCGCGATGTACGCGCCCGTGATCGCGGCGGTGCGCGTGCCGCCGTCGGCCTGCAGCACGTCGCAGTCGATCTGGATGGTGTTCTCGCCGAGCGCCTTCATGTCGACGACGGCGCGCAGGCTCCGGCCGATGAGGCGGCTGATCTCGTGCGTGCGCCCGCCGATGCGCCCCTTCACCGACTCGCGATCGTTGCGCGTGTTGGTCGAGCGGGGCAGCATCGCGTACTCGGCGGTGACCCACCCCCTGCCCTTGCCGGTCATCCAGCGCGGAACGCCGTTGGTGAAGCTGGCCGTGCACAGCACCTTGGTCTGGCCGAACGAGATGAGCGCGCTGCCCTCGGCGTGCGTGCTCCAGCCGCGCTCGACGACGACGTCGCGCAGTGCGTCGGGGCTGCGGCCGTCGGCGCGCACGAGGTCGGGGGTGGGGTGTTCGGTCACTGGGGTCTCCTGTCGGTGGGAAGCGTGAGGGCGCCCGTCTGCACGAGCTCGACGCTCGCGATGTCGGGGCCGATGAGGCGGTGCGCGAGGTCGAGGAACGCGGCGGACGAGTCGCCGGTCGCCTCGAAGCGATGCACGGGCGGGAGCGGGGTGAGTCGCTCGAGCCCCTGCGAGACGAGCACGCGATAGACGTCGTTGGCGGTCTCGACGTCGCTCGAGACGAGCGCGACGCCGTCCCCCATGACGTACGAGATCGCGCCCTTCAGGAACGGGTAGTGCGTGCAGCCGAGGACGAGCGTGTCGATCCGCGCGTCGCGCAGCGGCGCGAGGTACTGCTCGGCGAGGGCGAGCACCTCGGGGCCGGTCGTGACGCCGGCCTCGACGAACTCGACGAAGCGCGGGCACGCCGCCGAGGACAGCTCGAGGTGCGGCGCGGCGGCGAACGCGTCGTCGTAGGCGCGCGACTGGATGGTGCCGGCCGTGCCGATCACGCCGACGCGACCGGTGCGCGTGGTGGCGACGGCGCGCCGCACCGCGGGCTGGATCACCTCGACGACGGGCACGTCGTACCGCTCCCGCGCGTCGCGCAGCATCGCCGACGAGGCCGTGTTGCACGCGATGACCAGCATCTTCACGCCCTGCGCGACGAGGTCGTCGAGCACGGCGAGCGAGTAGCGGCGCACGTCGGCGATCGGCTTCGGCCCGTAGGGCGAGTGCTCGAGGTCGCCGACGTAGAGGATCGCCTCGTTCGGGAGCTGGTCGCGCACCGCCCGCGCGACGGTGAGCCCGCCGACGCCGGAGTCGAAGATCCCGATGGGTGCGTCCGTCACGGTCATCCAGCCTAGACCGGGCCGTCGGACGGCCGGGCCGTCGGACGGCCGGGCGGTCAGGCGGATGGCGCGGCGAGCGCCGCGCGGATCGCCCGCGCGATCCGGCCCGTCGCGGGGTGCCGGTGGTTCCGGTGCCACGCCAGGCGGACCTCCATCGGCGGCGCATCGGCGATCGGCACGAACACCACGCCGGGCCGCGGCAGGTGATGGGCGGTCGCCTCGGAGGTCACGCCGATCGCGTCGCCCGCGGCGATGAGGTCGAGCCACTCCTCGACGTCGCCGGTCAGGACGAGACGGGGCGCCTGGATGCCGGTCGCCTCCCAGAGCTCCGGCGTCGTGGTGCCGGAACGCCGGTCGACGCCGACCTCGTAGGGCGTGAGGTCGGCGAGCGTCACGGTGTCGTGATCGGCGAGCGGATGGTCGACGGGCAGGGCCACGACGCGATGCTCGCGGCCCACCACCTCGGCCTCCAGTTCGGGTCGATCGATCGGATGACGCAGCACCGCGAGGTCGACGTGTCCGTCGAGCAGGCCGACGTCGCGGGTGTTGAGCCGGATCAGGCGGAGCGGGTCGTCGGGGTGGGCCCGGTTCCACGCCCGCAGCACCGGCGTGGTGTGCTCCCCGAGCGCGGCCCACGCGTAGCCGAGACGGATGACGCTGCGCTCGCCGCGCAGGTCGGCGACCGCCCGATCGAGCTCGCCGAGGATGCGCCGCGCGGTGCCCGCGAGCGAGGCGCCCTGCTCGGTCGGCTCGACGCGGCGGGTGGTGCGGTGCATGAGCGGCGCCCCGATCTCGTGCTCGAGCGCGGCGAGCGACCGGGAGACGGCGGCCTGCGACATCCGGAGCCGGTCGGCCGCAGCCGTGAACGAGCGCTCCTCGTCGACCGCGACGAGCACCCGGAGGTGGCGCAGTTCGATGTCCATGCGTCGAGCGTATCAATCGACGTGAATGGCATTTCTCATCGCATCGATCCGTACCTAGCGTGGAGTCATGACCACAGGACGCCGCGACCGCCGCGAACGCCTCGACGCCGCCACCGTCGTGGGCGGGGCCGCCTCGGTCCAGGTCGGCGCGGCCATCGGCGCCACGATCTTCCCGCTCGTCGGACCGGCGGGCGTCGTCGCGCTGCGCCAGGCGTTCGCGGCCGTCGCACTGCTCGCCGTGTCGCGACCACGGCTGCGCCGGCTCACGTGGGCGGCCGTGCGCCCGGCGATCGCGCTCGGCGCGGTGCTCGTCGTCATGAACGTCGCGGTCTACGCCGCCGTCGAGCGCATCGGCCTGGGACCGGCCGTCACGCTCGAGTTCCTCGGCCCGCTCGCGCTCGCGCTGCTCGCCTCGCGCCGGCGGCTCGACCTGGTCTGCGCGACCATGGCCGCCGCCGGGGTCGCGCTGCTCACGGGCAGCGTGCCCGGCATCGACCTGCTCGGCATCGTGCTCGCCCTGACGGCCGCGGCCGCGTGGGCCGCCTACATCCTGCTGAGCCAACGCGCCGGGCGAACCCTTCCGGGCGTGCAGGGCACCGCGATCGCGAGCCTCGTCGCCGCCGTGCTCACCTCGCCGCTGCTCGTGCTCGCGCTCGTCTCGCTCGAGGCGCACGAGATCGTGCTCGTGCTCGCGGTCGGCGCCGCGGCCGCGCTGCTCTCGTCCGCACTCCCCTACTCGATCGACCTCGTGGTGCTGCGACGGATGCCGCGGCAACGGTTCGGCGTCCTGCAGAGCGTGCACCCGGCCGCCGCGGCCCTCGCGGGGTTCGTCGTGCTCGGCCAGGCGCTCGCGCCCTGGCAGATCGCCGGACTCGCGCTCATCACGGTCGCGAACGTCGTCGCGGTGGGTGCGGCGCCCGCCGTCCCGGCGACGCCCGCTCCGCGGCATCCGGAACCCGCCGCACTAGGCTGAGCGGCGTGACCGGCTCCGCAGCGCTCTTCACCGACCGATACGAACTCACGATGGTGGATGCCGCCCTGCAGGACGGCGCCGGTCACCGCGAGAGCCTCTTCGAGGCGTTCGCGCGTCGCCTGCCGAACGGTCGCCGCTACGGCATCGTCGCGGGCACCGGTCGCCTGTTGGAGCTCATCGAGCGGTTCCGGTTCGAGGACGCCGAGCTCGAGTTCCTCCGCGAACAGCGGGTGGTGCGCGACGCGACCCTCGACTGGCTCGCCGACTACCGGTTCCGCGGCGAGATCTGGGGCTACCGCGAGGGCGAGGCGTACTTCCCGGGCTCGCCGCTGCTGACGATCCAGGGCTCCTTCGCCGAGGCCGTCATGCTCGAGACGGTCGTGCTGTCGGTGCTCAACTACGACTCCTCGGTCGCGAGCGCGGCCGCCCGCATGGTGTCCGTCGCGCTGGGGCGCCCCATCGCGGAGATGGGCTCGCGGCGCACCAACGAGCGTTCAGCGATCGCCGCGGCGCGCGCGGCGTACATCGCCGGCTTCGACGCGACGAGCAACCTCGAGGCCGGGCGCACGTGGGGCATCCCCACGATGGGCACCGCGGCGCACGCCTTCACGCTCCTGCACGACTCCGAGGAGGCCGCGTTCCGCGCCCAGGTCGAGGTGATGGGGCCGGGCACGACACTCCTGGTCGACACGTACGACATCCACGCCGGCGTGGAGACCGCCATCCGCGTCGCGGGCACCGGGCTCGGGGCCGTGCGCGTGGACTCCGGCGACCTGCCGACGGTCGTCGCCGACGTCCGCGCGCAGCTCGACGAGCTCGGTGCCGTGAACACGCGCATCACGGTGACGAGCGACCTCGACGAGTACACCATCGCCGCCCTGTCGGGTTCGCCGGCCGACGCCTACGGGGTCGGCACGTCCGTCGTGACGGGCTCCGGGTCCCCCGCCGCCGGCATGGTCTACAAGCTCGTCGCCCGCCGCGGCGACGACGGCGAGTGGGTCGACGTCGCGAAATCCTCGGCGAAGAAGGTGAGCATCGGCGGACGGAAGAACGCCGCGCGCCGACTCGACTCGACCCGCACCGCCCGCGAGGAGCTCGTCTTCGTCGGCGACGGGCCCGATGGCGAGGCCGAGTTCGAGGCCGGCGACGAGTTGCGCCCGCTCATGGTGCACCTCATGCACCAGGGCCGAGCGGATGCCGCGCACACCGGCCACGCCGGCGTCGCCGCCGCACGCGACCACCGCGCCGAGGTCATGCAGGAACTGCCGATCGAGGCGTTCCGCCTGGGCCGGGGCGAGCCGGTGATCCCGACGAACTACCGCTGAGCCGACGCGGCCGAGCCGGGGTCAGCCCCGCTTCATCCGCTCGTAGATCTCCTTGCACGTCGGGCACACCGGGAACTTCTCGGGGTCACGGCCCGGGGTCCACTTCTTGCCGCACAGCGCCTTCACCGGCTTGCCGGTGATCGCCGACTCGAGGATCTGCTCCTTCTTGACGTAGTGGGAGAACCGCTCGTGGTCTCCCGGCTCGATGCTCTCCTCTTCGAGGAGCTTCTCGAGTTCGCGGTCGAGCACGGAGGTGCCGCCGCCGGGCGCATCGGGGTCGGCGATGCTCGCCTGCACGGGTCGGATCATGCGGTCGAGTCTACGCCGCGATCACGCGCGCATCGCCGCGGCGAGGATCTCCGGACCCCGCCGCTCGAACACCCGACCGCCGCCCCACACGCCGAGCCCGAGCACGAGCACGCCGAGACCGGCACCGGCCGCGAGCGACGCCGCGTGCCAGGCCGGGTCGTCGAAGATGCCGAGCCACGCGAAGGCCATGGCGGGTGCGGCGACGAGCAGCGAGCCGAACATCGTGAAGGACTGCACGAGCGCCGTGACGGCCCCCGTCGACTGCGGCGCCTGGAACGGGCTGTCGCCCGGCTTGACCACGGGGTACGGCATCGCCGCGGAGGTGATCGAACCGAGGCCGAGGCCCGCGAGCAGCAGCGCCGTGCTCACGCCGAGCAGCGACGGCAGCAGCCGCCAGTCGTCCAGGATGAACACCGTGACCGCGCTGCCGAGCCCGATCACGAGGATGCCGGAGATGAGCACGGGCACGAGCCGGCCGACGCGGTCGGCGGCGCCCCGCACGCCCGACGCGACATGCAGCCACACGGCCGTGCTGTCGTACGCGGTGTCGTTGTGCAGGCTCCAGCCGAGGAGGAGGCACACGAGCGGCACGGGGATGAGGCCGAGGTACATCGCGGGCACGCCCGCGATCCCGAGCGGCACCGCGACGAGGATGGGGGTGATCGGCACCATCAGCAGCGCCACCCAGTACCGCGCGTCGCGGAACCAGTACGTGATGCTGCGCGCCGCGATCGCGCCGGTCGCGCCGTGCGGCATCCGACCGAACCATCCGAGGCCGTGATAGCTGCGAGCGGATGCCTCGCGCCCGGGTGTCACGAGCATGCGGCCGACGAGCAGCTCCCACGCCTTCCAGGCGACCAGGACGGTCGCGGCGGCGATCACGAGCTTCAGTATGGCGGCGCCCCACGCGCCCGCCGCGGCATCGCCGGGCACCGCGAACGCGGCACCGAGCGGCGTCCACGACAGCGCGCCGGCGATCGCGGCGATCGCCTGCCGGCCGGAGGCCGCCCAGTCCACCGTGGAGAGCCCGACGAGGACCGGAGCCGCCATCACGATCAGCAGCACGCCGACCACGCCGGCGACCTCGCGGCTGCGACGGGTCTCCAGCAGCATCCCGGCGAGGCCGGCCGAGAGGCGCGCGGCCAGGATGCAGGTGGCGAACGCGAGCGGAGCGGCCACGAGCGCGAGCAGCGTCTCGCCGACGCCGCGCGACCATGTCACCACGGTGCCGCTCAGCGCGATCGCGAGCGCGAGCGCCGGGACGCCGATCGCCGCGGCGAGCGCGAGCCCGAGTGCGAGCGTGCGGTCGGGCATCCCGAACAGCGCGAACCTGCGCGGGTCCATCGTGTCGTCGATGCCGAACACGAGGGGCACGAGCACGAAGGCGACGACCGTCAGCGCGCCCGCCAGGACGATGATGTCGCGAAGCAGCTCGAGGTCGTCGACCCCGCGAGCGCCGCTGAGCGCCGCGAACGCGAACACGGCGGCGCCGAGTCCGTAGATCAGGCCGACCACGATCCCCACGACCTGCCACGCACTGCGCCGGAAGATGTTCCCGAGCAGCCGCAGCTTCAGTCGGAGAAGCTGTGCAACCATTCCATGCCCTCCGCTGCCTTGCGTCCGCCGGCGAGCTCGACGAACCGGTCTTCCAGCGTCCGGCCTCCGCGCACCTCGTCGAGCGTGCCCGAGGCGAGCACGCGGCCGCCCACGATGATCGCGGCCGAGTCGCACACGCGCTCGATGAGATCCATGCCGTGGCTCGAGAGCAGCACGGTGCCGCCGCCGGCGACGTACCGCTCGAGGATGTCGGTGAGGTTCGCCGCCGAGACCGGGTCGACCGACTCGAACGGCTCGTCGAGCACGAGCACGCGCGGCGAGTGGATCATCGCGCAGGCGAGCGCGACCTTCTTCGTCATGCCGGCGGAGTAGTCGGCCACGAGACGGTCCAGGGCGTCCTCGAGCCCGAACGCGGCGGCGAGGTCGGCACTGCGCTCGAGCACGGTGCGGTGGTCGAGTCCGCGCAGCGATCCGGAGTAGTAGAGCAGCTCGGCGCCGGTGAGTCGGTCGAACAGCCGCAGCCGGTCGGGCAGGACGCCCGTGATGCGCTTGGCGGCGCGCGGCTGCTTCCACACGTCGATGCCGTTCACGTGCACGGAGCCCGCGTCGGGCCGGAGCAGACCCGTGATCATCGAGAGCGTCGTGGTCTTGCCGGCGCCGTTCGGCCCGACGATGCCGTAGAACGATCCCGCGCGGACCTCGAGGGAGATCGCGTCGACCGCCGTGGTGTCGCCGTACCGCTTGACGAGCGACTCGACGGTCAGCACGCGGGGCGCGTCGGCGGGGGGCGCTCCGCGGGCCACGCGCAGCGTGCGCTTCTTGCGCGGCGCCGGCTTCTGCGTCACGACCGGGATGACGGCGATGCCTCGCTCGGCGCCGACGGTGCG
>DASTQT010000386.1:0-9314 GCA_035761605.1 Agromyces sp.
GCACGACCTCGCCGTCCACGCGCTGATCGGTCGGGGTGCCGGAGGTATAGCCCACCGAGATGCGCGCGGGGATGCCGATCTCGCGCGCGAGCACCGCCATCGTGGACGCGAAGTGCACGCAGTAGCCCGAGCGGACCTCGAGGAACTGCGCGATGACGTCGAAGCCGCCGCCGTCGTAGCCGCCGTCGACCGGCGCCTCTTCGGAGTACTCGAACTGGGAGCTGCGCAGGAACGCCTGGATGGCGACCGCGGCGTCGTACGGCGTGCGGGCGCCGGCCGTCACCTGCGCGGCGGTCTCGGCGATGATCGGCGGCAGCTCCTCGGGCAGCTCGAGGGTGCTCTCGGCAACGGCACCCGTGGCCGGCTCCCGCGCGGACCGCAGCTGCTGCACGGTCGGCTGCACGTCGAGGTGCGTGAGCCGGTACCGCTGCTCCAGCGTGGTCGCGTCGACGCTCCGGACGTTCAGCGAGCCCGCGTCCCAGAACCAGGAGCCCCGCACGCCGTCGACCGCCGAGGTCGGGTAGGGCAGCGGAAGCCACGCCGTCCGCATCTGCTCGGTGTCGACCGTGATCTCCCGGGGCTGCGCGAGGACGTCGTCGTCGAGGCCGTCGGGCCGCGGCAGCGTGTCCAGCGTGTGGTCGCCGTCGACGGCGCGGTCGGTCGCCGCCCACACCTGCCCTTCGAGCCGCTCCACGGACAGCAGCGTGAAGTACGGCCGCTCGCCGTCGGGAGACATGTAGGTGAACGCGGGCACGGGATTCGGCCGGCGGAGGTCGCGACCGAGCTCGAGATACGGGCTCACGCCGCGCGCGAACAGCGTGCCGGGCCCCCCGGATCCGAGCAGGAAGCTCGTGGAGACGCTCGGCGTGGCCGCGGTCACCACCGATGCCGCGAGCAGCCCGACCGCGGCGAGGCCCAGCGACGCCCCCATGGTGGACACGATCGGCGCGCGCTTCGGCGCGATCACGACCGGCGCGTCATCCCGCTCGTCGTCCTGCAGGAGCTCAGCACTGCGCCGGACGCGCACGTCCACGCGCAGCAGCAGCAGGTACGCCGCGGCGGTGAGGACGAGCGCGCCGACCTCCGCACCCGCTTCGACGAAGAGCCCGGGCACCAGCACCGGCCCGAGCACGGGCACCGCGGCGAGCGCCGGGAGACGCACGGTCTGCACGATGAGGTCGAGCAGCACCGCCACGAGGCCGACGCCCACGCAGATCGCGAAGACGAGTGCCGGGACGGGGATCGCGGGGACGGACTGCTGCTCGATGGTCCGGCGCGCGCCCTCGGCGAGCGCCCCGAACTCGTCGAACGTCGACGGCGTGGGGATGAACAGGGCGATGCTGGTCGCACCGCCGAAGAGCAGCGTGAGCGCGAGGATGAGCGCCGCGACCTCGAGCGGAGGCACGAGCGACGGCGGCGTGCGGAGGGCCCGCATGCCGGCACCCGACCCGATCACCGCGAACGCGACGATCGCGCTCGCCCACCACCATCCGCTTCCCGTGATGAGCGGGCCGAGCGCGGTCAGCGCGACGAGCAGGAGCAGGAGCGTCGCCCCCGAGAGCGCCAGGCTCTGGGGCGCGGAGAGGGGGATCCGCTCAGGGCGCACCGCGGCCTCCCGAGCGTGCCGCCTCGCGTGCGGACCGCCACGCCTCGGACCACGCACTCGGCAGCTCGGCCGGCCGGTGCACGCGCACGACCCGCCAGTCGGCTTCGTCGAGTCGCTCGAGCGCGGCCGACGGGGTGTACCCGGCCGCGAACGCGATCGCCGGCTCGACGCCGGGGCGCAGCGCCACGAGCGACTCGACGGCCGCCTCCGACGGATCGACCAGCACCGCGATCGCGGGCATGCGCGCGTCGCGACGCGACGTGGTCGCGCGTACCGGTGCCCGAGCGGTCCGCCGCCCCGGCTCGCGGCGGCCGTCGCGATGCGGCGGCTCGAGTCGCGCGAGGTCCTCGAGCAGTACGGCGTCGCCGCCCGCAGCGCGGTAGCCGCCCGGTTCCGCGGCGATGGCGCCGCCCGGCGCGTCCGGGTCGTCGACCGGATCGAGGCGGACCCGGAACCCCTGCGACAGCAGGTGCACGCCGATCGAGGCCGCGACCTCGACGCCGAGCTCGAACGCCGGGTCGAGCGTCGAGGCGTGGTCGTGGGCGTCGACCGACGGATGGCGCGCCCTCCCGCCGAGCGCCGTGTCGAGCAGGACTCGGACCTCGGGATCGCCGCGCTGCTCCTCGTCGCGGACCATGAGCTCGCCGCGGCGGGCCGTGGCCCCCCAGTGCACCCGTCGGAGCGGGTCGCCGTAGCGGTACTCCCGGGCGATGAGCTCGTCGCTGTTCGGGTGGGTCCGCCGCTGCAGCGCGTGGACGTCGCCGTCGACGCTGGCCACGACCCCGACCGCGGATTCGAGCGGCGTGACGCGCGGCGTGACCACGATCTCCCGCGGCGTGCCGACCACCCGGTCGATGCGGGCCAGGCCGAACGGGTCGGTGACCGCAATGCGGAGCGGCCCGACCTCGAAGATCCCGCGGCGCGGGGTCCGGATGCGGTACTCGAGGCCCACGGTGTCGTCGCCGGAGGGCAGGGCGCCCTCGTGGCGCCCCACCGCGGGCAGCACCGCCTCGCTCGGCGGGTGCAGCGCCGGATCGGCGAGGTCGCGCCAGTGCGCCCCGTCGAACGCGCGCCGGCTGCGGTTCTGCACGCGCAGCCGGACGAGCGCGGACTCGCCGGCGCGCACCACCGGCGGTTCGAAGGCGCGGGTCACCGCGAGCCGCGGGGCGCGCAGACCGAGGAACGCGAGGGCGGCGAGCGGCATCGCCAGCCCGACGGACGCGAGCAGCATGATGTCGCGGAGGTCGAACCACAGCGCGACCGCGAACAGTGCCGCGCCGATCGCCACGAGCGCGATGCCGCGCCCGGTGAGGCGAGGACGCGCCTGGGCGCGTGCGGCGCGGACTCGCGGCATCGGGCTCACTCCCTCCTGGCGCTGCCGACCGGGACCGGCGTGTCGGCGACCACACGACGCACGATCGCGTCGATGAGCGGGCCGCCGTCGCGGTCGTGGCCGCCGACCGCGCGGCTGGTCGGCACGAGGCGGTGCGCGAGCACGGGCACCGCCATCGCGTCGACGTCGTCGGGCAGCACGAAATCGCGACCGTGCATGGCCGCGTGCGCCTTCGCGGCGCGGATGAGCTGCAGCGTCGCACGCGGGCTCGCGCCGAGCCGCAGCTGCCGGTCGTCGCGCGTCGCGCGGGCGAGCTCGACGGCGTACTCCTTGACCGGCTGCGAGGTGAACACGCGGTGCACGGCGGCGATCATCGCCCGGAGCTCGGCGAGCGAGACCACGGGTTCGAGGGTGTCGAGCGGGCTCGCGGTCTCGCGCTGGGCGAGCATGTCGAGCTCGTCTGACGGCGACGGGTAGCCCATCGAGATGCGGGCCATGAACCGGTCGCGCTGGGCCTCGGGCAGCGGGTACGTGCCCTCCATCTCGACGGGGTTCTGCGTCGCGACGACGGTGAAGGGCTGCTCGAGCCGGTACGTGGTGCCGTCGGCGGTGACCTGGCGCTCCTCCATGCACTCGAGCAGGGCGGACTGCGTCTTCGGGCTCGCCCGGTTGATCTCGTCGCCGATCACGATGTTCGCGAACACGGGTCCGTGCTTGAACTCGAACCGGCGCGTGGCCTGGTCGAAGACCGAGACCCCGGTCACGTCGCTCGGCAGCAGGTCGGGCGTGAACTGGATACGGCTGACCGTGCAGTCCACGGAACGGGCGAGCGCCTTGGCGAGCATGGTCTTGCCGACGCCCGGCACGTCCTCGATGAGCAGGTGCCCTTCGGCGAGGAGCACCGTGAGGGCGGCGGTGACCGCATCCCGCTTGCCGCTGATCACGGTCTCGACGTTGCGCACGATGCCGGCGGCGCGATCGCCGACCTCCTCGATGCCCATCGCGGGCACGAGGCCGGGATCCGCCACGGCCATCGGTTCGCTCACGGGCGCATCGCCCCCTGCAGGAACTCCGCGACCGAGCGCGGCACGTAGGGGCTGACGTCGCCGCCGAGGGCGGACACCTGGCGCACGAGCGAGCTCGACACGTGCGCGTTGGCCGGGTCGGGCAGCAGGAACACCGTCTCGACGCCCGCGAGGTGGCGGTTCACGATCGCCATCGGCGTCTCGTAGGCGACGTCGAGCTGCGATCGGATGCCCTTGACGAGCACGGAGGCACCGACGTCGGTGCAGTAGTCCACGAGCAGGCCCATGCTCCACGATGCGACGACGATGTCGCCGGGGATGTGCGCGTCGGCGATCGACTGCTCGATGAGCGCGACGCGCTGGGCGATGGGCAGCAGTGCGGACTTGCCGGGGTTGTGGACGACGACCACGTGCAGCTGGTCGTAGAGCCCGGCGGCACGCTCGATGACGTCGAGGTGCCCCCGCGTGACGGGGTCGAACGATCCGGGAACGACGGCGATCCGCTGCATACGTGTCAGCGTAGTAGGCGTTCGCGCCTCCGGAACGGCTCCGGGAGAGTCTCAGCCCCTGCTCAGGTACTCGCTCGTCTCGTCATCGAGCCGGCGGCGCACGGCCGCCGCGAGCGCGGGATGCGCGGCGAGCTTCGCGTCGTCGGCGAGCACCCCGGCCGCCGCGTCGCGGGCGTCGGCGATGAGGTCGCCGTCGCGGGCCGCGCGCAGCAGCTTCAGCGACGAACGGCCTCCGGACTGGGTCGCGCCGAGCACGTCGCCCTCCTGGCGCAGCTCGAGGTCGACGCGCGCGAGCTCGAACCCATCGAGCGTCGCGGCGACCGCGTCGAGTCGTTCGCGCGCGAGGCTGCCGGGCTCGGCGCCGGTCACGAGCAGGCAGAGCCCGGGCACGCTGCCGCGGCCGACGCGACCTCGCAGCTGGTGCAGTTGCGAGACGCCGAAGCGGTCGGCGTCGGCGACGACCATGGTGCTCGCGTTCGGCACGTCGACGCCGACCTCGATGACGGTCGTGGCGACGAGCACGTCGAGGTCGTGCGCGGCGAACGAACGCATGGTCTCGTCCTTCTCGTCGGCGCCCATTCGTCCGTGCAGCGGCGCGATGCGCGCCGTCGCGAGGTGGGGGTTGGCCTGCAGCTCGGCGAGCACCGAGGCGACGGATGCCGCGGGGCCGGCGTTCGGCGTCGGCTCGCCCTCGGGCGGGTCGGCCTCCTCGACGGCCTTCGCGTCGATCGCCGGGCAGACGACGAAGCCCTGCCGGCCCTCGGCGAGCTCCTCCGCGAGCCGCTCCCAGACGCGCGCGCGCCACGCGGGCTTCTCGGCGACCGGGACCACGTGCGTCTCGATGCCGGCGCGCCCTGCGGGAAGCTGCCGGATCGTCGAGACGTCGAGGTCGCCGAAGACCGTCATCGCGACCGTGCGCGGGATCGGCGTCGCGGTGAGCACGAGCACGTGCGGGTGCCGGCCCTTGAGCCGGAGCGCCTCGCGCTGCTCGACGCCGAAGCGGTGCTGCTCGTCGACGACGACGAGTCCGAGGTCGGCGAACGAGGTCGTGTCGCCGAGCAGCGCGTGCGTGCCGACGACGATGCGCGCCTGTCCGGCGGCGACGCGGAGCGCGGCCCGGCGCCGGTCGGCGGCGGGCAGCTGGCCGGTGACGAGGGTCGGCATGACCTCGGCGGCGAGCTCGGGCCCGAGCATCCGGGCGATCGAGCGGAGGTGCTGCGCCGCGAGCACCTCGGTCGGTGCGAGGAGCGCCGCCTGGCCGCCCGACTCGGCGACCGCGAGCATGGCCCGGAGCGCCACGACGGTCTTGCCCGAACCCACCTCGCCCTGCACGAGCCGGTTCATGGGCACCGGTTGCGCGAGGTCGTGCAGGATCTCGCCGCCCACCGTGCGCTGGTCGTCGGTGAGCGCGAACGGCAGGGTCGCCTCGAAGCGCTCGAGCAGGCCGCCGGGCGCGGGCTCGCGCCGGATGGCCTCGTGCGCGCGCGCGGCGGCGCGCCGCTCGAGCAGCGCGGTCTGCAGCACGAACGCCTCGGTGAAGCGGAGCGTCCGGCGGGCGGCCTTCCACTCCTCGTCGCGCTCGGGCCGGTGCACGCGCTCGAGCGCGTCGCGGTGCGGGAGCAGGCCGCGCGCGGACCGCACGGGCTCGGGCAGCGGGTCCTCGACCGGGCCGAGCCCGTCGAGCACCACCGCGATCGCCTTCTGGAGGTCCCAGCTCGACATGGTGCCCGTCGCCGGGTAGATGGGGATCGGCGCGGTCGCCCAGCGCACGGCCGCGGCATCCGCCCCGGCGACCGGCTGCGCGTCGTCGAACAGCTGGTAGTCGGGGTGCGCGAGTTGCCTGGCACCCCGGTAGTCGGAGACCTTGCCGGCGAACATGCCCCGCACTCCGGGCTTCAGCTCGTTGGCGCGCCATTTCTGGTTGAAGAAGGTCAGGGTGAGGATGCCGGTGCCGTCGGAGATCTTCGCCTCGAGGATCGAGCCCCGCCGCGACCGCATCGTGCGCTCGCGCACCTCGAGCACCTCGGCGACGATCGTGACGTTCTCCTCCAGCGGCAGCTCGGCCAGCGCGGTGAGCTCGCCGCGCTGCGCGTACCGGCGCGGATAGTGGGCGAGCAGGTCGCCCACCGTGGCGTAGCCGAACGCGCGCTGCAGCGCCTGCGCGGTGCGCCCGGCGAGGGGGCCCGTGAGCCGGCTGTCGAGCGTGAGCGCGCCCTCGGCGACGAGATCGGCCGTCATGGCTCGATCGTAGGCTCCGCCTCCGTCGTCGCGGCCTCGAGCGCCTCGATCTCGGCCTGCACGTACGTGTCGTCGGGCCGGGCGCGGGCGAGCTCGCGCTGCAGCTCGAGCGCCTCGTCGTTCCGGCCGAGGCTGCGGAGCGCCCGCCCGACCGACCAGCGCGCGACGTGCTGCTGCCCCGCGGTGCCGTAGCGGTCGGCGGCGTCGACCGCCTTCTGGAAGTGGTACAGCGCCGCCTGCGCGTCGCCGCCGTCGTGCTTGGTCCAGCCGAGGTTGTTGTGCAGCGCGACGCCCCAGCGCTTCAGCCGCGGGTCGCGGACGCCGTCGAGGATGTCGAAGCCCTCGGCGGCCCATTCCTCCTCGTGGCCGGCGTCGTTGAGCGCGAGCATGTGCAGCGCGTCGAGCACGAGGAACGTCGACCCGCCGAGCGCGGCCTCGCGGACGGCCTTGGTGAACAGCGGCACGGCGTCGTCGCCCCGCTCGGTCGCCGCCGCGATGCGCCCGCGTTCGAGCGCGATGCGCGCGCGGAGCTCGGCCGCCTCCTCGGGCGTCTCGCCCTCGCGCTCGGCCGCCTCGACCTCGTCGAGCACGGCGAGCGCCTCGTCGTCGCGATGCTGGATGCCGATCGCGCGCGCGAGCTGCGTCGACATCACGGCGCGCTCGTGCGCCGAGTGCGACTCGTCGGCCGCGGCCGCACGGAAGCGCTCCTCGCTCCCGGCCGGGTCGGCGAAGTCCCACAGCCGGTCGATGGTCTGCTGTTCGTGCCCCCGGTGGCGGGACGGATCGGCGTGCAGGGCGTCGGTCGTGTCTTCCACCCCTCCATCATGGCAGCGCGCGGGAGGCGCCCGTTATGCTCCCGAGACATGACCCGCATCATCGCCGGCTACGCCGGCTCGCTCGCGCTGGCCGTGCCCCGGTCGGGCACGCGCCCCACGAGCGATCGCGTGCGCGAGGCGATCTTCTCCGCGCTCGAGGCGCGCGACGCCGTCGACGGCGCGGTCGTGGTCGACCTGTACGCGGGTTCCGGGGCGCTCGGGCTCGAGGCCGCGAGCCGCGGCGCGAGCGAGGTCGTGCTGGTCGAGCGCGCGAAGGCCGCGGCCGACGTGTGCCGGCGCAACGCCGCGGCGGTCTCGCGCGCGGCGCGGGGGCGGCCGCCGCGCATCCGCGTCGAGGCCCGCAGCGTCGCGTCGTACCTCGAGTCCGCGCCCGCCGGCGTCGACCTCGCGTTCATCGACCCGCCGTACGACCTCGGCGAACGCGAGCTGGCGCGCGACCTCGAACTGCTCGCGCCGCGGCTGTCGGATGGCGCGACCGTCGTGGTCGAGCGCAGCTCGCGCTCGCCCGAACCGACGTGGCCCGACGGCATCGCCCCGGAGCGTCGGCGCGACTACGGCGAGACGACGCTCTGGTGGGCTGCGCCGGCCGCTCAGCCCGAGACGCCGTCCCAGCCCGCGTAGGGGTCCCATCCGCTCGTGTCGACGGGCGCGCCGTCGAGCGTCAGGCGGCCCGCGTCGGCGTTGGCCGTGCCGATGACCTCGAACGGATGCGGCGGCACGACGCCGGGCGGGAAGGCGGCGAGCAGCCCGTGGTCCTCCGCCCCCGCGAGGGCGGTGAGCGGGTCGGCCCCGAGCGCCGCGCGGTGGAAGTCGATGCCGACGCCGCTGGCCTCCGCCATCCGGCGCGCGTCGCGCGCGAGGCCGTCGCTGACGTCGAGCATGGCGGTCGCGCCCGCGAGCGCGGCGGCGACGCCCGCGCCGACGGGCGGTGCGGGTGCGAGCTGGGCGGCCACGAGCACGGGGTGCCGTTCACGCACGACGGCGGCCCTGGCGGCATCCGGTTCGCCCGCGTCGTCGCGGCCCTCGGCGAACAGCAGCGCGAGCCCGCGGGCCGCGTCGCCGCGCGCTCCGGCGTGCGCGATGACCTCGCCCGGCCGCGCGCCCGAACGCAGCACCGGCGCGCGCCCATCGAGGTCGCCGAAGGCGGTGACCGCGATCGTCAGGGCGTGCGACGCCGAGAGGTCGCCGCCGACGACGCCCGCGCCGGGCGCGAGCTCGGCGAGCGCGTCGCACAGTCCGTCGGCGATGCCCTCGAGCACGGCGACGGGCAGGTCGGTCGGGGCGGCGATCGACACGACGAGCGCGGTCGGCCGCGCGCCCATCGCCGCGACATCCGTCAGGTTCGTCGCCGCCGCCTTCCAGCCCAGGTCGTACGGCGCCGACCACGCGAGCCGGAAGTCGGGCCCGTGCACCATCATGTCGCTCGTGACCACGAACCGTCCGTCGGGGGCCGCGACGACCGCGGCGTCGTCGCCCGGGCCCAGGAGCGAGGAGTCGCCCGACCGGAGCCGAGGGAGGACGCGGTCGAGCACCGCCGATTCGCCGAGCTCCCCGATCGTGGGCGAGGGCAGGCGTGCAGGGGGCTCCATGGCTCCCACGGTAGCGTGGACGCGATGTCCGCTCCCCGCTCCCGCCGCGCCCCGCGCACCCTGCCGAGGCGCGTCGCCGCGGCATCCGTCGCCCTCGCCGCGCTGGCGGCGCTCACGGCCTGCAGCCAGGCCGTGCCGTTCGACCCCGCACCCGACGCCGCCGACGCCGACTGCGCCG
>DASTQT010000387.1:0-6260 GCA_035761605.1 Agromyces sp.
TCTGGCGCCGTCGGCGCTCCGCGCTGATCACCGGCGCCTCGATCGGCGCCGTGGTCGCGCTCGTCGCGGGGATCGCCGTGGCATCCGGCGGCTACACGGCGCAGCGGGTCGATCTCGGCGACGCGTCCGTCTGGGTCGCCAACGACGCGAAGCAGGCGGTCGGGCGCGCGAACACGGCCCTGCTCGAGCTCAACACGGTCGTCGGCACCGCAGGCACGCGGGCCGAGGTGGTCCAGCAGGGTTCGACGGTGCTCGTGCTCGACCCCGACCGCGCGAGCGTCGGGATCGTCGATCCCACGACGTCGACGGTCACGGACACCGTCGCGGTCCCGCCCGACAAGGCGGATCTCGCGCTCGCGGGGGACCGCGTCGTGGTGACCTCGAACGGCGGCCTCTGGGTGCAGCCGGTCGCCGAGTTCCCCGACTTCGACGGCGATGCCGAACCCGAGCTCTCCTTCGGCAGGGGGTCGGTGGTCTCGGTCGACGACGCCGGCCGCATCCTCGCGTTCACGCCCACGACCGGCCAGGTCGCACGTGTCCTGGCCGACGACCCCGACTCGACCGATGCGACGTGGCGGATCGACCGGCTCGACGAGGGCGCGGAGGCGCAGATCACCTCGGTCGGCGGGCGCTGGGCAGTGCTCGACGAGCGCGGGCGGCGACTGCAGCTCGAGGGCGGAGGCGACATCGACCTCTCCGAGCTCGTCGGCCCCGCCGACACGCCGGTGCTGCAGCGACCCTCGCTCGAGGGTGATGGGGTCGTCGTGGCCACGCGCGAGCGCCTCCTCGAGGTGCCGTTCGACGGATCCGACCCGGTGGTGCTGCACGAGGAGCGCTCGGGAACGCCCGCCGCGCCGGTGCGGCACGGTGCGTGCCTGCACGCCGCCTGGGGCGACGGCACGGCGTGGCGCGCGTGCGACGGCCGGCCCGGCGCGGAGTCCACGCTCAAGGGCGCGATCGCGGGCATGTCGCTCGCGTTCCTCGCCAACGGCGACTCGCTGGTCGTCAACGACGCTCGCTCGGGGCGGAGCTGGGCGGCGTCCGACGAGTACGGCCCCATCGACAACTGGGACGAGCTGCTCGCGATCGAGCGCGACGACGAGACCGTCGAGCAGAACGATCCCGACACGCCCCCGACGATCGAGAAGAGCCAGGTCGCCCCGGTCGCGGTCGACGACGCGTTCGGCGCCCGCGCCGGGCGGTCCACGCTGATGCAGGTGCTGCTGAACGACTACGACGCCAACGGCGACGTGCTCGTGATCTCAGGCGTCGAGGGCGACCTGCCCGCGGGTGCGCGACTCGACCTCGTCGCCGACCGGCAGCAGGTCCAGCTCACGCTCGACGACGCCGCGACCGGCACGTTCGCCGTCCGCTACACGATCGACGACGGGCGCGGGGGCAGCGCGCAGGCGAACGTCGCCGTCACCGTCCGTGAACCCGACGAGAACGCCCCGCCCCAGCAGGTGCGCCAGAGCCGCGCCGTCGTGGAGGTCAACGGCCGGGTGTCGGTCCCGGTGCTCGGCGAATGGGTGGATCCCGACGGCGACCCGGTGTTCCTCCGGTCCGCCGGGGTCGACGGTCCCGACACCGTGACATCCACCGCAGACGGCGTCGTCCTGTTCGACGAGCGCGGCGCCGAGGGGTCGACCCGGCCCGTGTCCCTCGTCGTGTCGGACGGCCGCGACGACGGGGTCGGCACGCTCGAGGTGGCCGTTCGCGCGGTCGGCGAGGCGCCGCTCGTCGCCGACTCGTTCGTCGCCCTCGCCACCGTGGGCGAGGAGCTCGCACTCGAGCCGTTGCGGCACGTCCGCGGCGGTTCGGGCGAACCCCGGTTGTCCGCCGTTCCCGCCAAGCCCGAGGCGCGGATCACGCCGGACTTCGACGGCGGCACGTTCCGCTTCGTGGGCGAGGCGGTGCGCACGCACTACCTGGAGTACACCGTGACCGACGGCGCGCAGACCGCGACGGGGCGCGTGCGGGTCGAGGTGTCCGCGCCGCCCGAGCGGGACACGACGCCGATCACCGTCCCGCACACGGCGTTCCTCCGCTCGAACCAGCCGATGGACGTCGACGTGCTCGCGACCGACATCGACCCGACCGGCGGCGTGCTCATCATCACCGGAACGGGCGAGGCGCCGGACGATCCCGGCGTGCGGGTCGAGGTGGTCGAGCATCGCGTCCTCCGCGTCACGCTCACGCGGCCGCTCGAGACCGGCTCGGCCACCTTCGGGTATCGCGTCAGCAACGGCCTCGCCGATGCCGAGGGCGAGGTCACGGTCGTGGAGGTGCCCGAGCCCGACCTGCTCCAGCCACCGGTCGCGGCGGCCGACAGCGCGTCCGCCCGGACGGGCGACGTCATCGACATCCCGGTGCTCGACAACGACCAGCATCCCGACGGCGACGAACTGGTCCTCGCCCCCGACCTCGTCGAGGGCCCGCAGGCCGGGCTGCTCTTCACCGCGGGCGATCGCCTGCGCTACCACGCGCCCGACCGGCCGGGCGAGTTCACGGCGGTGTACCGGGTGGAGGGACCCGACGGACAGTACGCGACCGCGACGGTGCGCATCGCCGTGCGCGAGGCCGACGTGCAGGCGAACACCGCGCCGGTGCCGCGGACAGCGACGGCGCGCGTGCTCTCGGGCGACACGGTTCGCATCCCCATCCCGCTCGGCGGGGCCGACCCCGACGGCGACTCGGTGCAGCTGCTCGGGCAGGAGTCCAACCCCGAGCGCGGCTCGGTCGTCGCGCGCGGACCGGACTGGCTGGAGTATCGCGCGGGAGAGTACTCGGCCGGAACGGACGCGTTCTCGTACGCCGTCGTCGACGCGCTCGGCGCGCGGGCGACCGGGACCGTCCGCGTCGGCATCGCACCGGCGCTCGAGGGCGCGCGCTCCCCGGTCGCCGTCGAGGACGTGGTCACGGCGCGTCCGGGCCGCACGCTCGCGGTCCGCGTGCTCGAGAACGACTCGGATCCCGACGGGTCCGCGCTCCGCATCGAGTCGGTGGAACCCGTCACCGACGGGGCGGTCGCCGAGATCGACGGTCGGACGGTGGTCGTCGAGCTGCCCGACCGCGAGGGCCAGTTCGGCTTCATCTACACGATCGAGAACGAGCGGCTCGGGTCCGCATCGACGTTCCTCCGCATCGAAGCCGATGCCGACGCCCCGCTCGCGCGGCCGGAGGCGTCCGACATCGTCCTGAACCTCGTCGACGTCCTCGACGAGGAACGCGTCGACGTGGATGTGCTCGAGGGCGTCTTCATCGCCGACGCCGATGCCGACGACGCCGACGTCGCGCTCGTGCCGGGCTACGAGGACGGCGCCCGCGTGGCCGCCGACGGCACGATCAGCGTCGAGGTCCGGGACCGGCGCCGGATCGTGCCGTTCTCCGTCGGCCATCCCGACGACCCGGAGCTGCGCGCCCATGCGTTCATCTGGGTGCCCGGCCGCGACGACGCGCTGCCGCAGCTGCGGCGCGACGCGCCCGACGTCCGGGTCACGACCGGCGAGGAGGTCGTGCTCGAGCTCGAGGACTTCGTCGTCGCGGCCTCGGGTCGCCCCGTTCGCCTGACGGATGCCGCGACCGTCCGGGCCTCGCACGACGACGGCAGCGACCTCGTCGTCGACGCCGACACGATCCGCTTCCGCAGCGAGGAGGGCTACTTCGGGCCCGCCTCCATCTCGTTCACGGTCACCGACGGCGAGTCCGCGGACGACCCCGAGGGGCGGACCGGGACCATCGTCATCCCGATCGACGTGCGCCCCGAGCCCGGCCAGCCGCCGACCTTCACCGGCGGCATGATCGAGTTCGAACCCGGGCAGACCCGCGCCATCGACCTCGACCGCCTCACCAGCCGGCCCGACGAGGACGGCCCGGACCCGCGCTTCTCCGTGATCGGCGAGGTGCCCGAGGGGTTCGAGGCCGTCGTGGACGGCGACGAGCTGCGCGTCCGGGCGATCGAGTCCACGCCGCAGGGCACACGCGCGTCGATCACGATCGGCGTGGCCGTCGGCGATGTCGAGGGCACGCCGGGGCGCATCGAGCTGCGCGTCGTGCCCTCGACCCGGCCACTGGCCCAGCCGGCACCGGATGCCGCGGTGGCTCCGCGCGGCCAGACGACGACGGTCGACGTGCTCGCCAACGACGGCGCCGGGAACCCGTTCCCCGGCACGCCGCTCCGCGTCGTGGGCGTGCGCGGCCTGGATGCCGCGAGCCTGCCGGCCGGGGTCTCGATCACCCCGAGTGCGGATCGCTCGCGGTTGGCGGTCACGGTGTCGCCCGGCGCGGAGCCGGTGAACACGACCGTCCAGTACCAGGTCGCCGACGCCACGGGCGACCCCAGCCGCTACGCGTGGGGCAGCGCGACGATCTCGATCCAGGACCGCCCCGAGGCCGTGGCCGACGCCCGCATGACGGCGTTCCGGGGTGGCGCGATCGACATCGCGTTCGCGGCGGGCGCGGCGAACAACTCGCCGATCGAGGGGTACCGGATCGCCCTGCTCGACCCGTCGGACGGCGCGGAGGTGCGCGTGTCCGAGTGCATCGCGACCACCTGCACGGTGCCGACGCCGGGCAACGGCCCGGGCGCGGCCGTCGAGGTCCGCATCCAGGCGCGCAACGGCATCGGCCTGTCCGACCCGGTGGAGCTGCCGACCCCGGTCTGGTCCGATGTGATCCCGCCGGCCCCCGCCGGGCTGCGCGCGGTGCCGCTGGACGGGCGACTCCGCGTGGAATGGCAGCCGGTCCCGGTCGGCTCGGGCAGTGACATCCAGTCGTACGTCGTCACGGTCGCGGGCTCGCCCGTCGAGATCCCGGCGTCGCGCGCCTGCACGGCGTCGCTGTGCTCGGTCGAATCGCAGGCGATCGCCAACGGCAGCACGGTCGACGTCACCGTCAGCGCCCGCAACGGCGCGTTCCCCGCCCTCGCGGTGTGGACCGAGACGAGCACGAGCGGAACACCGTTCGGCGCACCGGTCTCGGGCGACATCGCGGTCTCCGCCGACGCGCTGGCCGGATCGGTCGTCGTCTCGTGGTCGCCGTTCAACGGCAACGGGGACGCGATGGCGGGCTACTTCGTGCAGCGGCTCGTCGAGGGGGAGTCCTCGGTGCCCACGGGGGCCCAGGCGTGCTCGGTGAGCTCGCCCGCACCCGGCACGGTCGCGGCGCCGTCGGTCGGCGGCGTCGTCGCCGAGGTGGTGCGCGTGGGGCCCGATGCCGCGAGCGTGCAGTTCGCGGGCACGGCCACCGAGTCCGCGAGGTACTCCTTCATCGTGTGGGGCTACAACCGGGCGGGGTGCGTGCACACGGATGTCGCGAGCACCGTCGTCCGACCGGCGCCCGGCGCCGTCGCCGACGTCCGCAGCGCGATGGCCTGGCTGAACACCGAGACCTGGGACCGCTACATCGACGACGTCGACGCGGGCACACGGCGCCTGCAGATCATCGCGGTCGCCCCCGACGGCACGCGGATCGGGTCGCCCACCGACTTCGCCGGCTCGGGATGGCTGCGTCAGCTGCTCAACCGGCCGTTCGGCGAGACCGCGAGATTCCAGGTGCGCTCGTGCTCGGTGTGGGGATCGTGCGGACCGTGGTCGCAGACGATGCCGTCGGGGGAGTCGCCGACGCTCACGTTCGCGCTGCCCGGCCGCACGTACGACGCGGCGACGACGACGTGGTCGTGGACGGCCGATCCCGCGAACAACGGGCTGCCCGCCGTGTACCGGTGCGGCACCGAGGGGGACCGCGTCGGCCGGCAGGCGCAGGCCGCGACCTCCTGCCAGGTCCCGGGCGCCAAAGCCGGCGATCCGGTCTGGTTGGATGTTGAGGTCGCGGGCGTGACCGCGCGGTTCGAGGCGCGATGAGGCAACGGGAGGGGCACGCATGACCATGACTCCGGAGGACGCGACACGGTTCGCGGCGAACCTGGACCGGCTCGTGGGCGCCGTCGAGGAGGTGCTGCTCGGCAAGAACCGGGTCGTGCGGCTCGCCTTCACGGCATTCCTCAGCGAGGGCCATCTGCTGCTCGACGACGTCCCCGGCACCGGCAAGACGTCGCTCGCTCGCGCCATGGCGCAATCGGTCGACGGCACGAGCAACCGTGTGCAGTTCACGCCCGACCTGCTTCCCGGCGACATCACCGGAATCACGGTGTACGACCAGAAGGAGGGCCGCTTCGAGTTCCACGCCGGTCCCGTCTTCGCGAACATCGTGCTCGCAGACGAGATCAACCGTGCGAGCCCCAAGACGCAGTCCGCGCTGCT
>DASTQT010000388.1:0-3361 GCA_035761605.1 Agromyces sp.
TCGACGAGTCGGTCGCCGCGCACGAGCGCCTCATCGTCGGCAGCGGCATCCGCGGCTCGAAGCTCCTCGTGACCGGCGCGTTCCTCGCCTCGCTACCGAACGCGGAGGTGCTGGCGCTCGCGCAGTCGGTGTGACCGGCGGCTCGATCACTCTCGCATATGGCCATATCGCGGAGTATGCTCAGCCATATGCGTACGACGATCATCCTCCCCGACGAGTTCTACCGCGTTGTCCGCGAGCGTGCTCGGGCCGAGGGCGAGACGTTCACGTCATTCCTCGAGACGGCCCTGCGCGAGCATCTGGCTCGCCTCGATCGCGGCGACCAGCCTCACGAGTTCGCCGTGAACCCCTATGCGGGAACCGGCCTGCACGCCGGGGTCGATCTCACCGACTCGTCCGCGCTCCTCGACCGGATGGAGCGCTGAGATCGTGCTGATGCCCGACGTGAACGTGCTGGTCGGCGCCTACCGCACCGACGCCTCCGATCACGATCGGCTGCGCGGCTGGCTCGAGTCCGCGGTCGGGGGCCGTGAGGCGGTGGGACTGACCGATGCCGTGCTCGCCGGGTTCGTCCGCGTCGTCACGCATCCCCGCGTCTTCCTCGATCCGACACCGCTCGAGGTCGCACTCGAGCAGACCGAGACGCTCCGCCAGGCCGCCGGGGTGCACCGCATCGCCCCCGGCGCGCAGCACTGGTCGATCTTCGTCGAGCTCTGCCGGCGGGGCACTGCTCGCGGCAACCTCGTCGCCGATGCGGCGCACGCGGCGACGGCCATCGAGGCCGGTGCGACCTGGATCAGCCTCGATCGAGACTTCGCTCGGTTCCCGGGGCTGAAGTGGCGTTCGCCGCTCGACTGAAACGAAGAAGGCCCGGGTCGATGACCCGGGCCTTCTTCGATCTGATGCTGGTGCGCAAGGGGGGAGTTGAACCCCCACGCCCTCACGGGCACACGGACCTGAACCGTGCGCGTCTGCCTATTCCGCCACTTGCGCATACCGATTCGCAGTTGCGAACCAGCCAACCGAGACTAACATACCTGCTCGTGCCGTCCGGCCACTCCCCCTCCCCACCCCGCACCCCTCGGCGTCCGCTCCGAGTCGCCAGAACCTCTCGCGTCACCCCCGAGCACGGGCATAGCCTTGACTACCGGCAACGGCGCCCGACCGTCCCCCCAACCGAAAGGATCGCCGTGACCATCCCCCGCGACGCCAGTCAGCGCGCGAACGCGACCGAGTCCCCCGTCTCCCCCGGCGAGGTCGACCTGGGCGGCATCCGCGGCTGGCTGTTCGACCTCGACGGCGTGCTCACGCCGACCGCGGTCGTGCATATGCACGCGTGGGCGCGGCTGTTCGCGCCATTCCTCGAGGCGCACGGCGCCCGGCCCTACGCCGACGCCGACTACTTCGCGTACATCGACGGCAAGCCCCGCTACGACGGGGTGCGGTCCCTGCTCGCGAGCCGCGACATCCGGCTGCCCGAGGGTGACGTGACGGACGCCCCGACGCAAGACACCGTGCACGGCCTCGGCAACCGCAAGAACGAGGCGTTCAACGCGACCCTGGCCGAGGAGGGCGTGCAGCCGTACCCGGCGAGCGTCGCGCTGCTCGACGCGATCGAGCGCGCGGGCGGCGCGGTCGCCGTGGTCTCCAGCTCGAAGAACGCGCCTGCCGTCCTCGCCGCGGCCGGCATCGCCGACCGGTTCGAGGTCGTCGTCGACGGCGCGGTCGCCGCGCGCGAGGGCATCCCCGGCAAGCCGGCGCCCGAGATGTTCCTGCGCGCCGCCGAGCTGCTGGGCCTGCCGCCCGGGCAGTGCGCGGTGATCGAAGACGCCGAGTCCGGCGTGAAGGCCGGCGCGACGGGCCCGTTCGCGCTCGTCATCGGCGTCGACCGCGGCGTGGGGCGCGACGCCCTCGCCGAGCTCGGGGCCGACGTGATCGTCGACGAGCTCGACGAGCTGATCCCCGCGCTCGAGCGTGCCGGCGAGGCATCCGCCGCCCGCCACGCGGTCGACGGCCAGCACGAGGGAGAGGACCGCGCATGAGGTTCGCCGACACCGACCCGATGAACCGCACCGTGTTCCCCCTCGACGAGTGGGCGCTCGTCGAGAGCGAGTTCGGCGTCGACGACATGGGCCGCACCGAGACGCTCTTCGCCGTCGGCAACGGCTACCTCGGCCTGCGCGGCAACGTCGAGGAGGGCCGCGACGGCCACATGCACGGCACGTTCGTCAACGGCTTCCACGAGACCTGGCCGATCCGCCACGCCGAGGAGGCGTTCGGGTTCGCGCGCGTCGGGCAGACGATCGTGAACGTGCCGGATGCCAAGATCATCCGGCTCTACGTCGACGACGAGCCGCTCGTGATCACCGAGGCCGAGATCATGTCGTACGAGCGCCGGCTCGACTTCCGGCTCGGCGTGCTGAGCCGTCGCATCGAGTGGCGGACGCCGTCGGGCAAGCGCGTGCTGATCACGAGCCGCCGCATGGCGAGCTTCACCGACCGCCACCTCGGCGTCATCGACTACGAGGTGGAGCTGCTCGACGCAGATGCGGCGGTGACGATCTCCAGCCAGATCCTCAACCGCCAGGACGGCCGTGACGAGTACCGCAGCGGGGTCACCGAGGCGCCGGGCGCGTTCGACCCGCGCAAGGCCGAGACGTTCACCGAGCGCGTGCTGCAGCCGCGCGTGCAGCGCCGCGACGGCGGCCGCTACATGCTCGGCTACCAGACGACGAACTCGAAGATGGCGATCTCCGTCGGCGCGCTGCACTCCATCGTCACCGACAACGAGTTCACCGAGACCGGCTCGATCGGCGACGACCTCGCCAAGCACATCTACCGGGTGCGCGCCCAGCGGGGCGTGCCGATCCGCATCACCAAGCTGATCAGCTACCACACCGCCCGGAAGGTGCCCGCGCGCGAACTCGTCGACCGATGCGACCGCACGCTCGACCGGGGTGCCGAGGTCGGCGTGTCCGAGCTGTTCTCCCAGCAGCGCTCGTGGCTCGACGACTACTGGGCCCGCTCCGACGTCGAGATCGCCGGCCAACCCGAGCTGCAGCAGGCCGCGCGGTGGAACCTGTTCCAGCTCGCGCAGGCCACCGCGCGCACCGACGGCGGCGGCGTGGCCGCGAAGGGCGTCTCGGGTTCCGGCTACGGCGGCCACTACTTCTGGGACTCCGAGATCTACGTCATGCCGTTCCTGAGCTACACGGCGCCGATCGTGGCGCGCAACGTGCTGCGCTTCCGGCAGCGGATGCTCGACGCCGCCCGCGCCCGCGCGCTCGAGCTCAACCAGCGCGGGGCGCTCTTCCCGTGGCGCACGATCAACGGCCTCGAGTCGAGCGCGTACTACGCGGCC
>DASTQT010000389.1:0-2080 GCA_035761605.1 Agromyces sp.
GCCGCCGCCGCACCGCCGGCGAGGTCGATGGAGACCATGCCGCCGAAGCCCGACATCTGGCGTGCCGCGAGCTCGTGCCCCGGGTGAGACTCCAGCCCCGGGTAGAGCACGTTCGCGATCGCGGGGTGCTCGTCGAGCCGCCGGGCGATCGCGAGCGCGTTCCGGCTGTGGCGCTCCATCCGGATGCCGAGGGTCTTGATTCCGCGCGTGGTGAGGAACGCGTCGAACGGACTCGACACCGCGCCCGCCGCGAACTGCGTGAAGGCGACGCGCTCGGCGAGCTCCTCCTGCCCCGCCGCGAACACGAGCGCGCCGCCGACCACGTCGGAGTGCCCACCGAGGTACTTCGTCGTCGAGTGCACGACCACGTGCCCGCCGAGCGCGATCGGCTGCTGCAGCGCCGGCGAGGTCGATCGAGACCATGCCGCCGAAGCCCGACATCTGCCGCGCCGCGAGCGCGTGGCCGGGGTGCGACTCGAGTCCCGGGTAGAGCACGCGCGAGATGCCGGAATGCTCGGAGAGCCGCTGCGCGATGGCGAGGGCGTTCCGGCTGTGCCGCTCCATCCGGATGCCGAGGGTCTTGATGCCGCGCGTCGTGAGGAACGCGTCGAACGGCCCCGACACCGCCCCCGCGGCGAACTGCGTGAACCCGACGCGCTCGGCGAGCTTCTCCTGCCCGGGCGCGAACACGAGCGCGCCGCCGACCACGTCGGAGTGCCCGCCGAGGTACTTCGTGGTCGAGTGCACGACCACGTGCCCGCCGAGCGCGATCGGCTGCTGCAGCGCCGGGCTCGCGAAGGTGTTGTCGACGACCACGAGCACGCCGGCCTCGTCGCCGAGCTCGGCGAGGGCCGCGACATCCGAGATCTTCATCAACGGGTTGGACGGCGTCTCGACCCACAGCACCTTCGTGGTGCCGAGCTCGATCGCGTCGCGCACGGCGTCGAGGTCGCTCGTGTCGACGGTGGTGTGGCGCACGCCCCAGTCGCCGAAGATGCGGCGGATGAGCCGGTGCGTGCCGCCGTAGACGTCGTTGCCGATCACCACGTGGTCGCCGGGGGTGAGCACGGTGCGAAGCAGCGCGCCCTCCGCCGCGAGGCCCGAGGCGAACGACAGGCCCCGGATCCCGCCTTCGAGCGCCGCGAGCTGCGTCTCGAGCGCCGTGCGCGTGGGGTTGCCGCCGCGCGAGTACTCGTACCCGCCGCGGAGACCGCCGATGCCGTCCTGCACGTACGTCGACGTGGTGTAGATCGGCGGTATCACCGCGCCGGTCGTGGGATCGAACTCCTGCCCGGCGTGGATCGCGCGGGTGTCGAAGCGGGCGTCGTCGTGCATCGGTCGGCCTTTCAGGATGAGAGGTAGGCGAGCAGGTCGGTGCGCGTGACCACGCCCAGCGCCTTGCCGCCGTCGGTGACGAGCATCGCGGACGCCCCGCCGAACGCGTGGCGCGCGGTCGCGACCGGCTCGTTGACGCCGATGAGCGGCAGCGGGTCGCCGACCACGCTCGAGACCTCGTCGGTGAGCTTCGCGCGGCCCGAGAAGACCTGGTCGAGCAGCTCGCCCTCGTGCAGCGCGCCGAGCACCTCGCCGAGCACGACGGGCGGCTCGGCCGAGAGCACGACCAGCTGCGAGACGCCCGTCTCGGTCATGCGGTCGATCGCCTCGCGCACGGTGTCGCTCGGGTGCACGTAGACGAGCGGCGCGGTGCGACCGGCCTTCGCGTCGAGCAGGTTCCGCACCGTGTGCCCCGCGGGCGCATTGCCGAAGCCGTACGCGCGCAGCCACTTGTCGTTGAAGATCTTGCCGAGGTAGCCGCGGCCCGAGTCGGGCAGCAGCACCACGAAGACGTCGTCGGGCCCGGCGGATGCCGCGGCCTTCAGCGCGGCCACGACGGCCATGCCGCTCGACCCGCCGACGAGGATGCCCTCCTCGCGCGCGAGCCGGCGCGTCATCGCGAAGGACTCCGCGTCGGAGACCGCGATGATCTCATGCGGCACGCTCGGGTCGTACGCGCTCGGCCAGAAGTCCTCGCCGACGCCTTCGACGAAGTACGGCCGCCCGGTGCCGCCCGAGTAGACGG
>DASTQT010000390.1:0-6022 GCA_035761605.1 Agromyces sp.
GGCCCGGGCGACCGTCGGCTTCGACGTCACCCGGATCGGGCTCTACGCGCTCGCCGCCGGCGGTGCGCCGAGCCACGAAGCGGTGTTCGACTACTTCGCGCTCGTCGAGCCCGAGGGCGCCGACCAGGTTCCGGATGGCGCGTTCACGCTGACGCGCGACGGCGACGCGACGCACTTGGCCGAGGTCGGGAGCGACGGCTCGATCGGGTTCGTCGCAGAGCGGCCGTTCGCCGAGCTCGCCTTCACGGCCGAGGAGCTCGACGGCGACGCGACATCCGCTCGCCCCATCGCCCTGCGCGAGCAGGGTGGCGACCGCCCGGTGGTCGTGCGCGACGGCCGGGTCGTGTTCGGCGGCGACGCCGACGAGCCGACGGCGTTCCGCCTGACGGATGTCGGCGGCGGCAGGGTCGCGCTGCGCACGGCGACGGGCGACGGGTACGTCGGCCTCGACGCCGAGGGTCGGCTGGTGGTCGGCGACGAGGCGGATGCCGCGCGGCTCACGGTCGTGCCGGTCGAGATCGCCGAGCACTCGATCGCGATCGACACCGCGGCCGAGCGCACCGACATGAGCGACGACCTCTACGGCATCTTCTACGAGGACATCAACTACGCCGCGGACGGCGGGCTCTACGCCGAGCTCGTGCGGAACCGCTCGTTCGAGTTCTCAACGGCCGACAACGGCTCGTTCAACGCCCTCACGGCGTGGCAGAAGGTGGAGCGGGGCGGTACCGGCACGATCGCGGTCGGCAGCGACCGCGCCCGCTGGCTCAACGACTCGAACCGCGCGTCGCTCACGGTCAACGCGAACGCGGCGGGCGTCGGCGTGCGCAACATCGGGTTCAACCGGGGCATCGCGGTCGAGGAGGGCGAGAGCTACGACTTCTCGGTGTGGACGCGTTCGGCGACCGCGCAGGACCTCGAGGTCGCGGTCGAGAGCGTCGACGGCGCAACCCGGTACGCGGTCGGCACCATCTCGGTCGTTGGCGACGACACCTGGCGCCAGTCCGAGGTGCGGCTCACCGCGAACGCGACGACGGATGCCGGCCGGCTGGTCGTGCTCACGGGCGCGGCCGGGTCGGTGCAGCTCGACATGGTCTCGCTGTTCCCGGTCGACACGTGGGTCGGCCCGGTGAACGGCAGGAGCGTGCTCCGCAAGGATCTCGCCGAGAAGGTGGCCGAGCTCGACCCGAGCTTCCTCCGGTTCCCCGGCGGCTGCGTCACCAACGTGGGCACGTTCGACACGTACCTCGAGTCCGACGGCCAGGACCGCCGGCGCACCTACCAGTGGAAGGAGACCATCGGACCGGTCGAGGAGCGGCCGACGAACTGGAACTTCTGGGGCTACAACCAGTCGTACGGCATCGGGTACCTCGAGTACCTGATGTGGGCCGAGGACCTGGGCGCGACCCCGCTCCCGGTCGTGTCGGTCGGCGCGAACGGCTGCGGCAGCACCATCCCCGAGATGACGGATGACGCGCGCATCGCCCGTTGGGTGCAGGACACGGTGGACCTCATCGAGTTCGCGACCGGCGACCCCGCGACGACCGAGTGGGGTGCCAAGCGCGCCGAGCTGGGACATCCGGAGCCCTTCGACCTGCGCTACATCGGCCTCGGCAACGAGGAGAACACCGACACGTTCCAGGCGAACTTCCCGAAGTTCCGCGACGCGATCGCGGCGGCTCACCCCGAGATCACCATCATCTCGAACTCGGGGCCGGATGACACGGGCGCGCGCTTCGACGAGCTGTGGGAGTTCAACCGGGCGCAGGGCGTCGACATGGTCGACGAGCACTACTACAACGACCCGCAGTGGTTCCTCCAGAACTCGGAGCGGTACGACGCGTACGACCGCGAGGGTCCGCACGTGTTCCTCGGCGAGTACGCCTCGCGCGGCAACACGTTCGGCAACGCGCTCGCCGAGGCGGCGTACATGACGGGACTGGAGCGCAACTCCGACCTCGTCGAGCTCGCCTCGTACGCGCCGATGTTCGCCAACGAGGACCACGTGCAGTGGGCGCCCGACATGATGTGGTTCGACAACGACGAGTCGTGGGGGTCGGTGAACTACTACACGCAGCAGATGTTCATGACGAACGTCGGCGACGAGGTGGTGCCGTCGACCCACACGGAGTCGGCGCCGGCGAACGAGCTCGACGGCGGCGTGTTCCTGTCGACGTGGCGCACGAGCGCGGCGTACGACGACGTTCGCGTGACGTCGAACGCGACCGGCTCCCCGCTCTACTCGCAGACGTTCGACTCCGGCACCGACTGGTCGCCGGTGGCGGGCACCTGGGCCGTGCAGGGCGGCGAGTACGTGCAGTCGTCGACCTCGGTGCAGGACGCCCGGTCGCTCGCGCCCGACGCGTACGCGCAGGACTGGTCGAACTACACGCTCGAACTCGACGCACGCAAGCTCGCCGGGTCCGAGGGCTTCCTCATCGGCTTCGCGGCCGGCGGTGCGAACGATTACTACTGGTGGAACCTCGGCGGGTGGAACAACACCCGGATGGCGCTCCAGCACGCGTCGGGCGGGTCGGCCAACGAGGTCGCGGCGGTCGAGAACCGCTCGATCGAGGCCGGGCGCGACTACCGCGTGAAGGTGGTCGTGGAGGGCTCGACGATCGAGCTCTACCTCGACGGCGTGCTGCAGCTCAGCTACACCGAGCCGAGCGCGAAGGGCCTCTACCAGGTGGTCACGCACGACGAGGAGACCGGTGACACGGTGCTCAAGGTCGTCAACCCGACGGGCGCGACCGCGCGCACGGCGGTGTCGGTGGCCGGTGGCATGGTCGTCGACGACGAGGTCGCGGTGACCGAGATGGTCGGCGCGCCGGGCGACGTCAACACCAAGGCCGAACCCGAGCACCTGGTGCCGGTCGAGCGATCGTGGGATGGCGGGGCGAACGAGTTCACGTACGACTTCCCGGCGTACTCGATCACGTTCCTCACGCTCAGCGAGCACGTGCCGACGTGCGAGGTCGACTACGTCCTCGAGGGCAACTCGAAGAAGGCGTTCGACGCGACGCTCACCATCTCGAACACCGGCGACGAGCCGATCGACGGATGGGAGCTCGGGTTCGACTTCGACGGAACGCAGGCCGTGAAGAACGGCCGCGACGCGATCTGGTCGCAGGACGGCACGTCGGTGACGGCGACCAACCTGCCGTGGAACGGCCGCATCGAGCCGGGCGCGAGCATCGAGGTCGGCTTCAACGGGCGTGTGAACGGGGGTGCGAACCTCGAGCCCGACGCGTTCACGCTGAACGGCGAGCTCTGCACGACCGGCGGCTGAGCCATCCGCTCACCCTCACAGGGGGCGTCGTCCGCTTCGGCGGGCGGCGCCCCTCGCGCATGTGCGGGTCGAGGAGCCGCGCAGCGGCGTCTCGAGACCCGGACCCGCGCAGCCCGAGTCAGCCCGCGTCGAGCTCGCGCGACTCCGTGAGCTTCTCCAGCACCCGCGACGACGCGTTCGCGATCGCACGCTTCTCGTCGGGCGCGAGGAGGTCGAGGAACAGGGCGCGGATGGCCAGCGCGTGGTCGCGCATGGCGCGAAGCAACGCGAGCCGGCCGGCGCGGGTCAGCACGATGAGCGAGCCGCGACCGTCGGTGTCGCACTCGATGCGCTCGACGAGTCCGCGGCTCGCCATGCGCGTGAGCTGGTGCGAGACCCGGCTCTTCTCCCACCCGATCAGCTCGCCGAGCGCCCCCGGGCGCAGCCGCCGCTCGGGCGCCTTGAAGAGCGTGAGCAGCACGGCGTAGTCGGCCTGCGAGATGCCCGCGTCGCGCTGCAGCCGTCGGTCGAGTTCGCGCGCCAGTTCGGCGTGCATCGCCACGAAGCCGTCGAAGAGCGCCCACTCGGCGTCGTCGACTTCGGACACCTCGGTCGTGGACATGCGCCCACCCTACCGGACTGTAGTTGACGTGTCATCCTTTTCGATTATGATGACGTGTCAACCAAATCTCTCGAGAGGGGACGGCACATGTCCGCAGTCAGGATCGGCATCATCATCGGCAGCACGCGGCCCGGGCGCGTGGGCGAGCAGGTCGCCCGCTGGGTGCTCGAACAGGCCCAGCAGCGCACCGACGCCGAGTTCGAGCTCGTCGACCTCGTCGACTTCGCCCTGCCGCACCTCGACGAGGCGCTCCCCGCCGCGATGGGGCAGTACGCGCAGGCGCACACCAAGGCGTGGGCCGAGAAGGTCGACTCGTTCGACGGCTACATCTTCGTGACGCCCGAGTACAACCACTCGACGTCGGGCGCGCTGAAGAACGCGATCGACTTCGTCTACGGCGAGTGGAACAACAAGGCGGCCGGGCTCGTGAGCTACGGCTCGGCCGGCGGCACCCGGGCGGCGGAGCACCTGCGGCTCATCCTCGGCGAGCTGCAGGTCGCGGACGTGCGCCAGCAGGTGTCGTTCTCGCTCATGACCGACTTCGAGGCCTACACGACGTTCGCGCCCGCCGGCTACCACGCGGGCATGCTCGCGGCGCAGCTCGACCAGCTCGTGCCGTGGGCGCTCGCGCTGCGCTCCGTGCGCGAGGCGGGCGAGCTGGCGCAGGCCGCGTAGGGCACGACGAAGGGGCGACATCCGTGATCGGGTGCCGCCCCCTCGCCTGCGCGCTCAGCGCTCGACGTGCGCGTCGAGGAAGTCCGCGATCGTCGCGGCCATGTCCTCGGGCTGCCACTGGTGCCCGGCGGCCGGGATGGTGCGGCGCTCGGCGTTCGGGAGTGCGGCGGTGATCGCGTCGGCCGCCGGACCCATCACGTCGAGCGTCTCCTCGCCGACGAGCACCAGCGCGGGCGCCGGGATGCGGCCGAACAGCTCGGCGTGCGGCGCGGACTGCGTCCAGGCGAGGGACTCGGCATCCGCTTCGAGGCTCGGCCCGATGCGCACCATGAGCGACCAGGACGGGCTCGACTTGGACTGCGCGAGCCACTCGGGCGGCATGTCCTTCATGAAGTACTCGACGACCGCGTCGGGGTCGTCGCCGGCGATGCGCTCGCGCAGGCCCGCGAGGAACTCGGCACCCTCGTTGCCGCCCTCGGCGTCGAGCGGCACCTCGAACACGACGAGCGCGTTCACCGGAAGCCCTGCGGCCGCGCCCGCGAGCGCGATCGCGCCGCCCGACGAGTTGCCGAACAACGCGACGCCCGCGTTGGCGTCGCCCGTGCGCTCGAGCTCGCTGACGATCGCCCACAGGTCGGCGATGCTGTCGGCGAGCGTCATCGTGACCTCGTGCGAGCTCTGGCCGCGCCCGCGCCGGTCGTAGTTGATCACCGAGTAGCCGCGACCGGCCAGCAGCTTCGCGAGCTGCTTGGTCGTCGGGTCGAACGCGCGGAACTGGAACGCGCCGCCCACGAGGATCACGGGCGGGCCGCTGCCCTCACGGTCGTAGGCGATCGACGTGCCGTCGCGCGAGATCACGGTGCGGGACATGCGGTCCTCCTCGCAGGTTCGGGTCTGCGTCGGTACGGGTCCGCGGGCCACGCTACTCGGCGGCGCGGCGATGCGACAGGGCTTTGCGGCGCGCGGCGGCCGACCGGGCCCGTTCGCCGCATTCGCTCGCCTCCGCCCGAGTGCCGCTTCTGCGTTGGAGGCACGGAGGCGCCGGTACTCCGACGCAGAAACGGCACTTCAGAACCGGCGCGGACGGATGGCACGACGCGCCGCGACATCCGGCGGCCGAATGTCGGTGGGTGGTGGAAGCATGAGGAACGGACAACACCATATGTAGGGGTCGGTCGGGCGGTGGGGCCCAGATGTCGGGGCGGCACGACACGCCGCGACACGCCCGGCATCTGCTCACAGGCGGAATCCGCTCGAACGAGCGGGCCTGTGGACAACTCCGGCCCGAACCGCGGAAATCCGCCGGTCATGCCCAACTCGGGCTGGGGATGAACGGTGGAGAACGCGGTGGAAAACTACACGAATGTAACTACTGCATCTTGTGGCTGTTCAGTTCGCCAGACACTAGATGTAGTATTGAAGTACACCAGGCAACACCGGGGGAGTGGCTCCTC
>DASTQT010000391.1:0-7801 GCA_035761605.1 Agromyces sp.
AGGTGTGGCGCGCGCACAGCGTGTCGGCGTCGTCGGCGCAAGCGGCATCCGACACCCATGCCCCGGTGCCATCGGGGTTCGCCGCGTAGCGGTAGTGAAGGGTGTCGTAGTCGTAGCGGAACATGTTGACGCCGACGTCGCGCTCGGCCGAGAGCAGCCACTTCACGATGTTGTCGTCGTCGTCGGTGACGACGGAGTCGGGGTCGAGCGCACCGGTGTTGGGGCCCGGCTCCACGAAGCCGCGGGTCACGCCGAGCGGCCCGCCCATCGGACCGCCGGCATCCGGCTTCGCGCCGTACCAGCGGATGCCGCCCATCTTGTCGCGCACCTCCCACCAGTAGTTCTTCGGGCTGTCGCCGTGGCGGATGATCTGCTCGTACTCGGTCTCGACCTGGCGGGTGAAGTCCTGGCGGTCGGCGATGCGGTCCTCCCACGCGTCGCCGAGCGCGTTCGGCACCAGCATGGCGCCGTCGAGCGAATAGCTCTCGGATTCCTTCGCCGGGTCGAAGTACGGCACGCCGAAGCTCGTGTCGACCTCGACCGCGTCGGCCCCGATGTCCCACCCGAGGCCCGCCCAGCTCGGCTCGGTGCTCGAGCCGTAGTCGAGCGAGAGCTCGGGGGTCATGCCGCGCCCCTGCGGCACGATGATCGGGTACGACAGCTGCGCGCTGCCGTCGCTCGACGCCACCGGCGCATCGATGAGCGCCACGCCCTCGGTCGGATCCGCGTACTGGAGCCCGTCGAAGCTGCCGTCGCCGAGCTCGTCCGGGGTGAGGAGCGACTCGCGCGCGAGCGGCTCGCCGGGCTCCGCGCCGCCGCCGAACCCGCCGGTGGCCGCGATCGCGCCGGTGGCGAGGAGCGCCAGGGCGGCGATCGCCGCAGTGGACTGGACGAGGATGCGTCGCTTCGACATGTTGCCCTCCGTCGGGCGCGTCGGGTCTCCGGATCGCGGATGGGCCGATGGCGCTCGCGATCATCCGACCCCAGAACTGGTGCCATGTCCTGACAGAACCCTTCAATTACCCTTCAACTACGCAGTTCCCGTGCGCGGGCGTGACCCGGTTCGCGAGCGAGGTCGACGAACGGATGCCGCATGGCCGATCACGCGACCCACGCGTCGTCGCACGTGCCCGACACGTACTTCTTCGACGGTGGGACCTTCGAGCCGCTGAGCGGCCGGCTCGTCCACCTCGACGCCGAGGTCCGGCTCCGCCCGAAGACCGCGGGCGTGCTCGCCGCGCTCCTCGAGCGCCCGGGTCAGGTGATCTCCAAGTCCGAACTGGTCGACCGGGTGTGGGGCGGCGCGGCCGGCGACGAGGCACTCGCCGTGTGCGTGGCCGAGCTCCGCCGTGCGCTGCACGAGGGCTCGACCTCAGCCCGCCTGATCGGAACCGTCCATCGGCGCGGGTACCGGTTCCTCTCCGCGGTGTCGACCGTCCCGCTCCAGCCGCCCGCCCGGTCCGGCCATGGGTTGGTGGGCCGTGGCCCGGCGCTCGACGTCCTCGAGACGTGGTGGCGTCGCGCGTCCGCGGGGGAGCGGACCACCGGCTTCGTCGCCGGCGAGGCGGGGGCCGGCAAGACCGCGCTGCTCAGGGCCTTCGTCGGGGCAGTGCGCTCGCGCGAAGTCGTTGCGATCGGCGAGGGCCGGTGCGCCGACCGTCACGGCGCCGAGCCATACCTGCCCTTCCTGGATGTGCTGGCCTCGCTCGCGCACGGTCCGAACGGCTCGGTGTTCCAGGAGCTGCTCTGGGAACGTGCGCCGTCGTGGCTGCTTCACCTGACGGGGCTGGTGCCGCCCGAGGCCGTCGCGGAGCTCCAGCGGCGCGCCGCCGACCGCTCCTCCGGGCGGCTCCGCCGCGAGGCGGCCGAGGTGTTGGACGCGTTCGCGATGGTCGTCCCGACCGTCGTGGTCCTCGAGGACCTGCACTCCGCCGATCGAGCGACGACGGAGCTGGTCGCCCACCTCGCGGAGCGGCCGACGCGATCCCGTCTGCTCGTGGTGTCGAGCTACCGGCCCGACGAACTCGGGAGCGCCCGCCCGATCGCCGAGGTCCTGCGCACGCTTCGCGGACGACGCCGATGCGAACACCACGATCTCGCGCCCCTGGACGACGACGCGGTCGTGGAGCTGCTGCGGAATCGGCTCCATCCCGCCGAACCCTCGGCTGAACTCGCCCGACAGGTCCACGCGAGGACGGAGGGGAACGCGCTCTTCGCGACGACCCTCGTCGAACGGCTCATCGACGACGAGGCCCTGGTCGATCGCGACGGCACCCTCGTCTCGCGCGCACCCCTCGGAGAGCTCGGCGTTCCACGCAACATCCGCGACCTCATCGTGGAGCGGGTGGCGAAGTTCGACGAGACGCAGTCGCACCTCCTGCTCGCCGCCGCGGCTGCGGGGGTCGAGTTCACGTCGGTCGAGGTCGCCGCGGGCGCAGGCTCCCTCACCGGACCCGGCACCGCGCCTGCCGACGTGGGTGAGGTCGAGTCACGGCTCCTCGACCTCGCAGCGGGGTCGGGCGTGCTCGACGAGGTCGATCCGGCCACCTCGCTCGACGGTTCGGTGACCGCCCGATTCCGGTTCCGGCATGAGCTCGTCCGCGATGCGCTCCACGAACAACTCGTCGGCGTCAGGTCGGTGCTCGTCCACCGCGCGATCGGCGGGCTGCTCGAGCAGGCGCCGTGGGGCGCCGAACGCGAGCCCGCGGTGGTGGCGGAGCACTTCGAGCTCGGACTGGACGACGCGCGCGCGGCGCTGCACTTCGCTCGAGCGGCCGACGTCGCACGCTCTCGCCTGGCGCCCGTCGAGGCGCTCGCGCTCGCCCGTCGAGCCGCGTCACTCGCCGCGCGACCGGGCGCCTCGCTCGACCGCGAAGTGCAACTCGGCCTGCACGTCAGCCTTGTGGCCGCCACGCTCGCGGTACATGGGGTGGTGGGTCACGAGGTCGAGACGGCGGTTCGCGACGCTGAGGCGATCGCGGACGCGATGCCGGGCTCGGCGGGCTCCGGGCGCGCCCGGTACCTCTTCTGGAGCATCGCGTTCATGGCCGGCGACATCCGGACCGCCACGGCCCGGCTCGCCGCGCTCGAGGGATCGGCAGCCGGCGCGGGTGACGACCTGCTCGCCCTCCACATCGAGAACGCGCGCACGGTGACGAGCTTCGCGGCAGGAGCTCCCGCGGTCGCGCTGGGCCACGCCGCCCGATTCCGGGCGCTCGAGGAGGACCGATCGGGCAGCGTCGGTCGAGACGTCGCGACGGACGAGATCGCGGCGCTGAACCGGTCGAGCATGGGGCTCGCGAGCTGGCTCGTCGGGCGACCTGACGAGGCCCGGCGGGTCGCGCACGATGGTCTGCGCATCGCCCGAGCCAACGGCAGCCCGGCACTCGTCTGCCAGAGTCTCTGGCCGGTCGCGGCGGTGCATCACCTGCGTGGGGAGTCGCGCATCGTGAGCCGGTACGCGGAGGAGATCAGCCGGATCGCGGAGTCCGATGCGACGTCGCGCTGGAGGCTCGTGGGCGACGTGTTCGCCGGTTGGGCGGACACGAGCGACGAGCGCGGCCGCACCACCGATGGCATCGGCGACGCCTCGGGCATCCGGGCCGAGCGGATGCGGCAGTGCCTGGATGCCCTCGTCGCCGACGGCATGGGGTTCGGCCGGCCGTTTCACCTCGCGCTCGCCGTCGAGGCCTGGCTCGGCGCGGGCGAGCCGAGACGAGCCCTGGAGGTCGTCGACGACGCCATCTCGGCGAGCGAATCGACGGGCGACCGGTGGTACCTCGCCGAGCTTCTCCGTCTCCGCGCCGAGGCGCAGCTCGCGATCTCGGCAACCGAGCCGCGCTCACGGCGGGCGTCGCTCGAGCGGGAGGCTGCGGCGATGTTCGCCGAGGCCGTCGAACTCGCCCGTGCCCAGGGCGCGTGGGCGCTCGAACAGCGCGCCGGGTCAGGTCACTCGGCGCGCGAGAACGCCGACGCGCGATCGACCTGGTCGCGCGTGAGCGCGACGCCCGTGTAGCGCTCGAACTGGCGCGCGGCCTGCAGCGCAATGACCTCGGCTCCGGTGATGACGGGCGTGCCGGAGGCGCGCGCGGCCCGGATCAACGGGGTCTCGGCGGGGAAGGCCACCACGTCGACGACCGTCGAGGCGCGCTCGATGAACGGCTCGTCGAAGGCCAGCGCCGCGGCATCCGCCCCCTGCATGCCGATCGGGGTGACGTTGACGATGACGTCGAAGGATGGCGCGGGCTCGTCGGGCGTCCACGCGTAGCCGTACTTCTCGGCGATCGCCGGCCCGGCCGCGGCGTTGCGCGCGAGCACCGTGAGGTCGTCGAACCCGGCGCCGCGGAACGCCGCGACGACCGCCTTCGCCATGCCGCCCGAGCCGCGCACGACGACGCGCGCCGCAGGGTCGAGGCCGTGCTCGGCGATGAGCTGGGCGACCGCCTCGTAGTCGGTGTTGGATGCCGAGAGCCGGCCGCCGTCGTTCACGATCGTGTTGACCGACTCGATGGCCGCGGCCGACTCCTCCATCACGTCGACGAGCGGGATCACCGCCTCCTTGAACGGCATCGACACCGAGCAGCCGCGGAAGCCGAGCGCCCGCATGCCGCGGATCGCGCCCTCGAGGTCGTCGGTCGTGAACGCCTTGTACATGAAGTTGAGGCCGAGCTCGTCGTAGAGGAAGTTGTGGAACCGCGTGCCGAGGTTCGACGGGCGGCCGGAGAGCGAGATGCAGACCTGCATGTCCTTGTTCAGGATGGGCATGCGTCCATTCTCCCGTGCGGCGCGGGTGGCGCCTCCAAAGCGGAGTCGGGTGAGGTGCGTGGGGCGTGCCGAGGGGGTGGCCGGGCGCCGATGCGGCACCGTTCGAATATGTTGTGAGAGCGCTCTCTCAGCTAAAGGCCGGGCGAACGGTTTCCGGCCGATCCGGGCCGGCCGTCGAGCCGGACGCGGCACGATCCGCGTCATCTCGGGGGTTGCGGATTGCTCGATCATCTGCCTAACCTGACCCGGACCGCTTCGGTCGATCCATCCCCACGGACTGCAATGGAGCACGAATGGACTCGAAAATGAGAGCGCTCTCACGAAGCGCGGGACTACTGGTCGCCGGAGCCGTCGTGGCGGTGCCCGCCGTGACCGCCGTACCGGCCGCCGCCGCCGGCAGCATCGCCGTGATCGCCGACTTCGAGGGCGGCGCACCCGACGGCTTCTTCTCGTACGGCGCGGCCGGGTTCGGCATCGTCGACGTCGCCGCCGGCACACCCGAGGCGAAGCCGGGCCAGACCGAGCCGACGAAGGTCGTCTCGTACGGCTGGGACGTCACCGCCCCGGGCTCGTTCGGCGGCGTCGGCCAGACCTTCGCCTCCGCCCGCGACTACAGCGCCTTCGACGGCGTGACCCTCATGGTCGACGGGTCCGGGAACGGCGCCACGTACCAGGTCGAACTGTTCGACGGCGGGCCCAACGCCGACGCCTCCGAACGATTCGACGTCGACCTGGTCGACGACGTCGACGGATGGCGCGAGGTGCGCCTTCCCTGGTCGGCATTCGAGCGCGCGACCGACTTCCAGCCCGGCGGCGCGCCCGACGACGGCCTGGGCCTCACCTCGCTCTGGGGCTACGCGATCCCGGCCGTGAGCGCCGCCGACACGATCCGCGTCGACGACATCGCCGTCTACTCCGACACCGAGGTCCAGCCGTCGGTGTCGTTCGCCGCCGCCGAGGACCAGGCCATCGAGGGCGACGTGATCGACGTCGAGGTCCGGCTCGACATCGCCTCCACCGAGCCCGTGACCGTCGCGCTCGGCGCCGTCGACGGCACCGCGACCGCGGGCGACGACTACGTCGACCCGGCGACGACCGTGGAGTTCGCGCCCGGGCAGACGAGCCGCACCGTCCAGGTCGCCACCGTCGGCGACGATGCCGAGGAGTCGTCCGAGACGTTCACGCTCGAGCTCGCCGACCCGGTCGGCGCCGGGCTCGGCTCGGTTGCGGCGCTCGAGGTCACGATCCTCGACGACGACGGAGAGGTGGTCGGACCGCCCGACGGGCGCACGCTGATCGTCGACGACCACGAGGCTCCGCTCGTGCAGGGCGACGCGGGCGGTATCCCCGTCGGCTGGTTCGGCGCGCAGGACCCGAGCAGCACGGTCTCCTTCGAGCGCACGGCCGCCGCGCCCGCGCCGGTCCCCGGCGCCCCCGCCGACAACGACGTGCTCGCCGCCGACTTCGACGTGACCTCCTTCGGCGTCGTCGTCCGGAACTTCACGAACGAGGCCGCCGACGCGTGGACCACGCAGGACTGGTCGACGTACGAGGGCATCGGCTTCTGGATGTACGGCAACGGCTCGGGCACCGACCTCTTCCTCGACCTGCTCGACAACCGCAACCCCGGCTCGTCGACCGACGACGCCGAGCGGTTCGTGGTGTCGTTCTCCGACGACTGGCGCGGATGGCGGTTCCTCACGTTCGACTTCGCCGACTTCGCGCGCAAGAACATCGGCAACGGCGCGCCCAACGACGGGCTCACCCTCACCGACATGCACGGCTACGCGTTCGGGTCGCTGCGCACGGAGACGCCGCAGACGTTCTACTACGACGACGTGCTGCTCTACGGCGAGGCCGCTCCCGTACCGCTCTCGGTCGGGTTCGACCGGGCGGGCTACGAGGTCGCTGAGGGCGACACGGCGACGGGCGTCATCCGCCTGAACCGGCTCGCCGAGACCGACGTCACCGTCGACTGGGAGTCGTACGCGACCGAGGCCCGCACCGCGACCGAGGACCTGTCGGCCACTGCCGAGCGCGACTTCGCGCCCGCGAGCGGCACCGTGACGATACCGGCCGGCGAGCGCGAGGCGACGATCGAGCTCCCGACGATCGACGACGGCAAGCGCGAGGTCGACGAGACCTTCGTCGTGCGCTTGTCCGACCCGGTCGGCGCCGAGTACGGCTTCGTGCGCACCGCGACGGTCAGTATCCAGGACAACGACGAGGCCGACCCGACGCTCGTCGACGACTTCGAGTCGGCCCCCTGGCTGTTCGACACGTCGGCGAACGGCGAGCTCACGACCCGCGAGATCGCCGCCGGCGACGCCGACGCCTACGAGGGCCAGGACCCGTTCGAGAACGTCGCCGACCTCGAATACCGCGGCACCGCCACCATGAGCCGCGAGTTCGCGGGCGGCCAGGACTGGTCGGACGCGGAGGGCCTGAGCTTCCTGGTGTACGGCACCGGGAAGCCGACCCGCATCACCGCCGGCCTCCTGGACGACCCGGCGCCCGACGCCGGCCCCGGCACGTGGGAGCTCGCGTGGAGCGACGAGTTCGACGGCCCCGCGGGCGCACCCGCGAACCCCGAGAACTGGACCTACGAGACCGGCGGCTGGGGCTGGGGCAACGACGAGCTGCAGTACTACACCGACAGCACCGACAACGCGGCGCTCGACGGCGATGGCAACCTCGTCATCACGGCCCGCGAGATCGACCCGGCCACGACCGACCTCGAGTGCTGGTACGGACCGTGCGAGTACACGTCGGCGCGCCTGATCACCGAGCAGAAGCAGGAGTTCGAGTACGGCCGGATCGAGTCCCGGGTTCAGGTGCCCGAGGGCAGCGGCATCTGGCCGGCAGTGTGGTCGCTCGGCACCGACTTCCGCGAGGTCGGCTGGCCGCAGACCGGCGAGATCGACGTGATGGAGTTCGTCGGCCGCCTGCCGAACGAGATCTTCGGCACGATCCACGGCCCCGGCTACTCGGGCGGGCAGTCGTTCGGCGGCATCTACGACTTCGGTGCTCCCGTGCC